>JBQCIZ010000001.1:0-6136 GCA_051953235.1 Nitrobacter sp.
TGGTGATCTGGAACCGTAGCAATTTTGCTGGGTTCGTGAGTCTGTATTCGTGGCGACGCTCGATAAAGTATCTGTCGATCTCATGGTGGTTCTCGGGACCACCTCCATGCCCGTTCATCAGGTCATGCGGCTTAGCCGCGGCGCCATCATCGAGCTTGATGCTACCGAGCAGGACGAGGTCAAGATCCTCGCCAACAACCTGCCGGTCGCGAGCGGCGTGGTGATGGTCAACCGCAACCGCATCGCTGTCGAAGTGAAGCAGATGCTGCCGCGGACGCCGGATCACAGATAGGGCTTCGCTGCGGGACTGTAAGTCCGCAGGGCGGAGGCGCGTTGCCGTCCGATTCGGCTGCGATTGGGCGAGGCAGCCGAAATCCCTGATTCCCGTGCGGTTTTGGTTCCAGCCCCGGCTATTTTCAGGCGGGAAGAACGTTCCGCTGGGCCTTGTCCCCCCATCATTGTTTTGTTACATCGGCGCCGTCGACGCGGTCGGGGCGCAAGCCCGGTCCGGTCCTTCAGCGCTCGTGGCGGAATTGGTAGACGCGCTGCCTTGAGGTGGCAGTGAGTAACATCGTGGGGGTTCGAGTCCCTCCGAGCGCACCACCTCAACCTTCTCACAAACATGGGTCGGAGCAGCCGCGGCTCGAGCGGGGCAGGAAGCGTTTTTCGGCGAGATTGGCCAGCAGAAGCCGACGGGGTTCAGGGAGCGGGAAGCCTCGCGCGTACGATCACGAGACCCGCCGATGTCGCCGCAATCGCTTACAAAATCGCCGCTCAGGATGAGCGATCCGTTACCCGGCCCCGCGGCAATTCCATCGGACTCTAAGCATTAAACACCAGCGTAATTGTTCGGCGCCGGATGGTTGCTGCGCCGGGATGGAGGCCATTAAGTTCGCGGCCGTGATCGTTAGGTGCACCACGCCGGATAACCGGACCCGCTTCACGGACGCCGAAAAGGCCGTTAGAAGCCGACTCAGCTCAGTCCAAAACTGTGGCAGGCATGCGGACGTCAGTCAGAACACTGTCGGCGCCCGTTCAGGCATATCCCACACAACCACCAGATCCGGAGTGGACTGATGAAATTCCTGAGCTACGCGTACCGTTTCGCCTCCAATTTCATGTTTCTGGCGATGGTCTATTTCAGCCTGAACTTCCTGGGCAAATACGACCAGCGCGTAATCGTCGCGGTGCTGGTGTTGGTCTATGCAGCGATGCGAACGGTGTCGGCGCTGCGGACGTTCTATTTCTTCCAGCGCATCGAGCGGCTTGAAATCGAGGCGCGCCGTATTGCGGCTGCCGCCGGTGTTGATTCCGCCGCGCGCAGGCAGGTCGTCAACGAGGTTTCGGAACTGCGCCGTGCCGGCGAAATGAAATCCTATATCGACCTCTTGTTCCTCGTGCTGATCGTGCTGCTGTGCCTGTCGAAGATCGTGACGGGGGCATGATCGCCGGAAAAGCGATCTCTCATTAAGCTGCTGTCACCGCTTCGTCAGTGGCTGGTGAGCTAGTGCAATTCGGATCGCGTGACCGGCACGCTGCCGGGGATCGCGCGTTTTGCAGCGCTCGCATCCAGCGAAATCAGCCGCGCGATCCCATCCCCGTCGCGATCCGGCGTAACGGATCGCTCCGCGTGGTGGGAAAGCGGGATGACCGCGTCGAGTTTTGCAGCAGACTTTTCCGGGATTGCGAACAGGTTTTGTGCGGGCACCGGCAGGGTATTTGCCGTGCTTGCGGCCACCACGGGTGACTGGCGCGGCCACGGCGCTTCTTCCGGCAGCGGTACGGCGCCGCGCACGAAACGGCGCGAGCGGTCGAAGGCCTCAGGCAGCAGCACCAGCTTGCCGTCGTGCCAATCGGAATCTGAAACGGCCGGGGCGGGAAGGGTCCCTGTGTCGGCAAAGCTGAAGGTCGGCACCTTGGGCCAGTGCGAGATCGCCACCGTTTCCGTCGTCGGATGCAACTGCCAGTCCTGCGGATCGGTTGGCGTCTTCGGCAACGAAGGTGTGGCCGGAACCACGTGGACGATGTGGTAGCCGCGCTCCTTCAGCGTGCGGAGAATTCTCGGGAGCGCAGCCACCGTCCGCGCCTGGATGTCGTGCAACAGCAGGATGCCCTTGCCCTTGGCCTCGATGCGGCTGATCGCGAGCTGATAGACGCGGTCGGCCGAGATGTGACGCCAGTCGTCCGCCGGAAAGTCGGCGCTCCAGACCTGGATGCCCTTTGACGCCAGATAGTCCTCGACGTCCTTCGCTCGCAGCAGGCCGGGAATGCGCATGAAGGGCGCCAGCGCTGCGGGATCGCCCAGAGCAGCGGTCGCAGACGCAATGCCCTCATCGATCTCCTGCCGGGCACGCTCGATCGGCATCCGGTTCATGCTAAGCGGATGGTTCTGGGAATGGGTGCCGATGGAATGGCCGGCCGCCAGCACGCGGCGCAGGTCCTGCGGATATTCGTGGGCCATCCGCCCGATGGTGAAAAAGGTCGCCTTCACGCACTCATGCGCCAGGATGTCGAGGATCTGCAGGCTGTGCGGCGGCAGCGGCCCGTCATCGAAGGTCAGCACCACCTCGTGGTCCTTGAGCGGCAATGTTTCCGGATATTGCATGGTCCCGATCCGCGGATGTTCGCGGGGATCCACGACCAGCGTTCGGGAGGTTCCGATGGCATCGGGATTGCCGGGGCAGTCGCTGGCCGCCCAAGCGGGAAGTGCCGCGAATGCCAGGGGCGTGGCGAGCAGGCCGAGGCAAAGAACGCGCTGTGATCGCGCCAGAAGTCCGTTCAACGTAGGCATTCCCAGATACCGTCACCCGCGCATGTTCTGCCCGGAAATTACAGGCGAGGCGATGAACACCGCCTTAACCATCAGCTAGTGCGTCTTGGGAGGCACGCTGGCATCCACGTGCGTCTCTGCGCTTTTTGGCTTTGGCACGACGTGCACCACGCGATAGCCGTTGACGCGCAGATATTTCAGGAAATCGGGCAGCATTGCCGCTGTTTGCGCGCGCGGATCGTGAAACAGGATGATTCCTTTCCGCGCGGCCTGCAGCCGGCTGATGATCAGCTTCAACTCGTGCTGCGGGGTCATCGGCAGCCAGTCGCTGGCCCAGAAGTCGGCGCCGAACACCACGATGCCGCGAGCCTGCAGCATATCGAGCAGTTCGGGCGTCGATTCAAAATAGGGAAAGCGGAAAAACGGCGTGCTCGGAATACTGGTGGCCTTGCCGTGAAGGGCGGCTTCGTCCGCGGCGATCCCGCGATCGATTTCTTCCTTGGCCGCGTCGAAGCTCATGGCGTTGAGGTGCTGGTGGGACCATGTGTGATGTCCCAGCGTATGGCCGTCCGCAGCGACCTTCTTGACGATGCCCGGTAGCGCCTGCGACCCCTTGCCGACCTGAAAAAAGGTGGCGAGGACGCACTCGTGGGCAAGTGCTGCCAGAATCCGCGGCGTGGTCGCGGCCGGCCCGTCGTCGAAGGTGAGCACCACCTCCTTGTCCTCGAGCGGAAGCGTCTGCGGAAAACTCTTCAGGCCGACGCGTGGATACTTGGCGGGGTCGACCTCGAGGATGCGCGAGGTGCCGAGCGCGCCCTTGCGCGGGCAGTCATTCGCCCATGCCGCCGTGGTCCAGGCAACGAAGACGAGAAGCGCAAACCTCAACACGACCATAGCTCTGTTCCGGGCCGGCAATTTCTCATCGTCTACACGGTTCTTGCCGCATTTGGTATGATCCTTTGGTGATCACTACGGCGATTGTCCCACTGTTCACCGGGCCTTAACGCACATCGCTCACCATCCGCATGAGTCGGAGGTGGGCATGCAGCGTTTGCGCCTGAAGGCGGATGGCCGGATCGTCGAGATCCGGGATGGACGGGAGTTTCCGCTCGCGCCGTCGATGCCTGCCGCAAGTTCCGCCGCGACGCCGGGTTCGGCCGCGAAACCCGAGGTTCGAAATCTCCGCCAGCGGGCACGGCTGACCCAGGTCGAATTCGCGGCGCGCCTCGGTGTTCCCGTCGAAACCATCCGCAACTGGGAGCAGGGCAAGCGGATGCCTCGCGGACCTGCGCGCGCGCTTTTGGCGGTCATCGCGCGAGCTCCTGATACCGTCTTCGCAGCGCTCGGCGATTCCATCGCAGGTTGAGCGTCCTTCTGCGGAAGGCGTGGCCAGTTTGCTCCGGGCTGCATGGTCTTCGTACAAATCCAGTCTATCCTCGGCACGATTGCCGAAGGAGGTTGCGATGCCGTTCATCGAAGCCAATGGCGCGCGTATTCCAACAATCGGGCTGGGCACCTGGGAGCTTCGCGGACGGACCTGCGCGCGTCTTGTCGAGCAGGCGATCAGGCTCGGCTATCGCCATATCGACACGGCGCAGATGTACGACAACGAGCGTGAGGTTGGCGAAGGCCTGCGCGCGTCCGGCGTCAATCGGGATGAGGTGTTCGTCACGACCAAGGTGTGGACGACACATTTCGCGCCCAACGATCTCGAACGTTCCGTCAAGGAAAGCCTCAAACAACTGCGGCTCGCGCAGGTCGATCTCGTGCTGCTGCACTGGCCCAATCCGCGCGTTCCGCTGGCCGAGACGCTCGGCGCGCTGGCGAATGTCAGACGGCTCGGCATGGCGCGCCACATCGGTGTCTCGAATTTCACGGTGGCGCTGATCGAGCAGGCGGTCGCGCTCTGTCCGGAGCCGCTGGTTTGCGATCAGGTCGAATATCATCCGTATCTCGATCAGGCCAAGGTTCTGGATGCGTGCCGGCGTCACGATATGGCGCTCGTCGCCTACAGCCCGGTGGCCAAGGGCCGGATCAAGAACGACGACGTGCTGAAGCGGATCGGTGCAACGTATGGCAAGACGGCGGCACAGATATCCTTGCGCTGGCTCGTTCAGCAAAACGTGGCTGTGATCCCGCGCACGGCGCGCATCGAGCGGCTGTCGGAAAACATCGATATTTCCGACTTCACGCTGACCGACGGCGAGATGGCCGAGATCGCGGCGATGGGCAATCCCAACGGCCGCCTGACCGATTTCGGATTTGCTCCGAAATGGGACTGACGGTTGCCGGTAAGCGGTCTTTGATCGGCCGGCCGTTGATCTGGATGCGGAGATCGCGCATGCAGGGCGCACAACCGTTCGCTGGCCGACTGCATGTTTTTCTGGCTGTCCAAAATCCTGGGGTTTGTTGCGTCTCCATCGAACGCGATTGCGCTCACGTGCGGTCTTGGTCTTTGCCTGATGGCGATACGCTGGCGCCGCGCTGGCACTGGTTTGCTGGCGGCGGGAGTTATCGCGCTCCTGATCGTTGGCTATTCGCCGCTCGGCAACGTGCTGCTGCTGACACTGTCCGAACGTTTTCCAGCGTGGCAGTTCGATGGCCGGGCGCCGGACGGGATCATCATTCTCAGCGGGTCCATCGAATCGGGCCTTTCTGTCGCGCGGAACACTCTGGAAGTGAACGGAGCCGCCGAGAGGGTCATCGGTGGAATCGAGCTGGCGCGGCGCTTCCCGAAGGCGCGAGTTGTCTACAGTGGAGGAAGCGGGAATCTGATCGAGCATGCCGTTCCGGAAGCGCCGATTGCCGGTCCGTTGCTCGAACGTTTTGGAATCGCGCCAGACCGCATCACGCTCGAGAGCGATTCACGGACGACCGATGAAAACGCCCGGTTCACCCGTCGAATGATTTCCCCGAAACCCGGCGAACGTTGGTTGCTGGTGACGTCGGCTTATCACATGCCGCGATCGATCGGCGTGTTCCGCAAGGCCGGCTTCGATGTCGAGGCCTATCCCGTCGATTGGCGCACGCGCGGCTGGATCGATGCGGGACAACCGTTCAACAGGCTGACGCTCGGGCTGGCCCGCACCGATACGGCCGCTCACGAATGGGTGGGGCTGCTGGCCTACTGGCTAGCGGGACGGAGCAGCGCGTTGTTTCCGGCGCCGCGACCGCGCTAGCTCCTATCAGGATAACTAGTCCTGCCGCGGCAGGCCCAACCGATATACACCGCGGAAATCGAGTGGATCGGCCGGCTTGCCCTTGCGATAGATCACGAGGCGTCCAGCCTGCGCGAGCGCCACGGCCGCGCGCCGGATCGGCATCAGCAAGCCATGCCAATCGGTTCCAGAGGCGATCGCCTGGGCA
>JBQCIZ010000002.1:0-2013 GCA_051953235.1 Nitrobacter sp.
CGGCATCCATTTTGGTTTGACCGGTACCAGCCTCGCCGTCGTGGCCTGCTGTTCGTCGGTACCGTGCGCCTCGAACAGCTACATTCTGGCCCGGCAGATGGGGGGTAACGCGCCGCTGATGGCGCAGATCGTCACGTTGCAGACCATCATCGCGATTTTCACCATGCCGGTGTTCATCGCGTCGGTGCAGTGATCGTTAAGTGTGGCTTGCAAGCCAGAGCGTCTGCAGCGTCGCTGCGAAATTGTTGAGGCCGTGCAGGATCACGGTCAACCAGATCGAGCCGCTGCGGTAGCGCAGGTAACCGAACAGCAGCCCGATCGAAAATATCTCGCCGAAGAAAAACCAGTCGTATTGCAGGTGCATCGCGGTCCACACCAGCGACGACAGCACGATCGCACCGGCGGGCCGCAGGAAAGATTCCGACCACCCGCGATAAAGAAATCCGCGCGTCAGAAATTCCTCGGTGATCGGCGCCACCACGCAAAATGAGATGACCAGCAGCCACAGCGCACCCTCGGCCCGCGCCGACTTCAGCACATCGACCATGAAGCCCGCCGATGTCTCGCGGCCCATCGCGTGTGACACGCCCTCCCATCCGAGGACGAGCGCCACCAGACCGGCGATGCCAAACAGCAGATACCACCACGAGGTCCAGCGCAGTGCGAGATAGTCGGCAAACGGCACGCGCGACAGCCGGATCGCGATCCACAACGCGAGCAAGGCCGCCGGCAATCCCATGACGACGGAGAGCGAGATCGTGAGACCGCCGCCCGCCAGCGTCTTGGCTTCGTCGAAACTGAACGGCGCGCGGTCCGTCAGCAGGAGAAACAACAGCACCGAAAGCTGCCCGGCGAACATCGCGGCGAATACCACGAGGCCCCACAGGCTGGTGCCGACGAATTTCCAGGCCTGCGGCGGGTGCTCGTCGAGAGACGCCGGGGACGGCGCTGAAGGATTGCTTTCAGGCGTGCTCATGGCGGCACTGTGGTCGGCATTCCTTACCAAACCGTGCGGCTCACGGCAGCGCCCGCTCGAGCAGCCGGCGGCTGTCATCGAAGGAGAGTTCGGCCGTGCCGTACATGCGTCCGTGCGTCCCGCCAAGCCGCGTCGCCGCGAACAGCGCAGCCTGCTCCGGCGCGGTCCGATTGAGAGCGGCTGCGGCAGCCAGTTGCGCCAGCGTCTCGACCGCCTGCCGCGCGACACGCTCGCCATCCGGACGGCGGAACATCTTGGCGAGAAATGCCACCGCGTCCGCCGCGCCCGGCAGTCCCTGGGTGTCCGCCACAAGCTCCTCCAGCACGGCCGTGGCGGCCTCGGCCTCGCGCCCGAGCGCGCGCAGCACGTCGAGACACATCACGTTGCCGGAACCTTCCCAGATCGCATTGACGGGCGCCTCGCGATAATGCCGCGCCAGAATGCCCTCCTCGACGTAGCCGTTGCCGCCGAGGCACTCCATCGCCTCATAGAGGAAGCCCGGCGCACTCTTGCAGGTCCAGTATTTTACTGCCGGCGTCAGAAGCCGCATCCATGCCGCGGCTTTCGGATCGGAGGGTGCCTCGTCGAAAGCGCGGCACAGCCGCATCACCAGCGCCACGGATGCTTCTACATGCAACGCCATATCCGAGAGCACCGCCTGCATCAGCGGCTGATCGGCGAGATGCTTCTGGAATACGCTGCGATGGCGCGCGTGATGCAGCGCATGCGCGAGCCCCGAGCGCATCAGCCCTACCGAGGCGATCACGCAATCCTGCCGCGTCAACTGCACCATCTGGATGATGGTGCGGACGCCCTTGCCCTCCTCGCCGACGCGCTCGGCATAGGCTCCGGTGAACTCGACTTCGGACGAGGCGTTGGAGCGGTTGCCGAGCTTATCCTTCAGCCGCTGGAAACGGATCTCGTTGACCGAGCGATCCGGCTTGAAACGTGGCATCGAGAAGCAGGTCAACCCACCCTCGGCCTGCGCCAGCACCAGGAATGCATCGCACATCGGCGCCGACATGAACCATTTATGC
>JBQCIZ010000003.1:0-3929 GCA_051953235.1 Nitrobacter sp.
AGCTCCCACTTGGTGCCGACTTCGGCCGCCCGGTTCTTTTCCGGCCCAAAAATCTGGTTGGAGCCGCCGTTCAGAATGGGTGCGAGTCCGCCGTACGTTGCACTGGTACCGTCGAACTCGGCACCGACCGGATTGGACGACGTGGCATAGGCCGCATAGACGCTGGCATAAGGCAGCGGCTTCACGACGATGCCGAGATTATAGTTGGTCAATCCGGAATCCAGCGACTGCGTGCCAAACACATTCGGCACACCGTGCACGGTGCCGTAGCCGCTGGTGTTGATGCTGTAGTCGTCGTAGCGGATGCCGCCGTTCAGAATGACGAGGTCGTTGTAGTTGGCGGTATCGAGAAGATAGACGCTCTTGGTGTCGATGTTGATCTTGGTCGGCAGCCCCACCAGCGACGGATCAGCTCCGAACGGCAGATTGGTGAACTGCGGGTTGAAGATGTTGACGCCCGCCAATGAACCCGAGCCGCTGAAGCCGCCCGGCAACGCCTCGGAACTGAGCCCCGAATACTTGTCGATGCTGGAGCGCTCGCTCGAATACTCGAAGCCCGCGAGCGCGGTGTGACGCCATGGACCGGTGCCGAACTTATATGTCGCCTCGGTCTGGTTGGCGATAACGTCGGTCGGCTGATAGCGGCTCTGCGGATTGGCGCTGAGCGTCCAGTTCGCAGGGTTCGGATCAGTCACCTTCGGACCTTCCGGCAGCGTGCCGATGTAGTTCAGGATCGAACGCTGGACGCGGGTCTTGTTGCTGACGACGATGTCGGGCGTCACCTGCGCTTCGAGATTCAGCGTGCCGATATCCTGCTTGTAGGACTGGAAGTCGCGATTGACGAAGCCGTAGAAATTGTTGCGGTTGACCCCGAATTGCGGGAACGGGCCGCCGGCGGTCGAGGTGTAGAACCCTCCCACAAGCGCGCTACTCGGCCGATAATAGGGCACGCCGAAATCGGGAATGCCGTGCAGATCGGTGTGGATGTAGTTGGCCTGCACCTTGATGGCATCGATCGGCTTCCAGGTCAGCGCGGCGAAGCCGCCGCCGCGATCGTCCGAGATGTAGTTTCGGCCGGCAACGTCGGCATCCTGGAACAGGCCACCGGCGCGAATGGCGAGCGTCGGACTGATCACCTGATTGACGTCGAGCACCACCCGCTTGGTCTGGTCGGTGCCGAACGTCGTATCCATGTTGTAGAAGCTTTTGTCGGTCGACGCCTGCTTGGTCACGATGTTGATCGCGCCGCCCGTGGTACCGCGGCCGGCAAACGACGAGCCCGGACCGCGCAGGATTTCGACCTGCTCGGTGAAGAAGTTTTCGCGGACGCTGACGCCGGCATCGCGAACGCCGTCGATGAACACGTCATTGCGCGCGTCGAAGCCGCGGATGAAGAAGCGATCGCCGAATGCGTTGCCGCCCTCGCCCGTGCCGAGCGTGACGCCGGCCGTGGTGCGCGCAACGTCCTTGAGCAGCGTTGCGCTCTTGTCGGCAAGCACTTCCTTGCTGAGAACCGTCACCGTCTTCGGCGTGTCGAGCAGCGGCTCCGGAAACTTGCCGGACGCCTGCAGGTGATCGACCTTGTAGGGCGCAGCGGCGTCCGCATACGGATTGCGGTCCGCCGCGAGATTGCCTGCGTTGGGATAAGGGACCGGCGCAACCTGCGCCGGCTGGCTCCGCCGCCGTGCCGCGCGGCGCAATGCCGTGCGGGCCCTGACCTGATCGGTCGTGGGTCTTGACGCAGGGCGCGGGCGAGCGACCGGGGCATCGATCGTCACCGGCGGGAGGGTGGATTGCTGCGCTTCGGCGGAGGATGAAAACGAGGCGACTGCGATGAGGCCTGCAACGGCAGAAACTTTGCCAGCCGGATTGTCGTGCCTATCTGTGTGATCCGCCGTTGCGATTGTCCGCAACGACCTCGGCATTTTTGCATTGCTCATGACGCGCCCCTGTCGACAGAACCTGAATTCGCGCAGTTGAGCCTGCGCTGAATTGTCCCGAGGGCGGAGTATCGAGCGGGGTTTTGAGGGTCAATGCGATTTGACGAAATTACGGGACGGAAACGCTTGAATACATCCAGATCATAATCGTTCTAAACTGAAGTGGTGAATTGGCACCTTCGTCTGCAATCTCAGCGCATATTTTGAAACGATTCTAAACTGCAGCGGGGCAGCGGTGCTCAATCGGCGCTGGGTGGTTTCATCAGCGAAAACATTTCGTCGATGGTTTTCTGCGCAACGCTGCGCATGGCCTCGGTCTCGTCCGTTCCGTCGATATTGACGCCGCGGACCACGGCTTTGATTTCGTCGCGAAAGTCGCTGAGAAACCGGAGCGGATCCGGCGAAGCGTTGGCGACGCGCGCGATCAAGCCCGTGATCATGATCTGGCAGGCGATCATGCGGCCATTCAATTCGTCCATGTCAGGCTCCCTCTCTCCACGCGCGCATGTCTATCGCGGCGCGACATTTCGCGGCGAGGTGATATGGCCGAACCGGTCGCTGCTGACAACATGACCGGCGGCTTGGCGGCCTGCTTCCGAAGGCTGCACACGGCAGCAGATGCCGTCACTTGACCGCGGCGTCGCCCGGGCTCTCGGAGAAACTCTTGATGCGATCCTTGATGTCCCGGAGCGCCTCGAGGCTGGTCTCGATTTTGGCTGCCGGAATCCCTTGCAGGACATCGGTGGCGATGGAGTCTCGCAGGCTGTCCAGATCATCGACGAGCTGACGGCCCGCTTTGGTCAGAAACAGGCGGTTGGCCCGGCGGTCGCGCGGATCGGGCCGGCGCTCCAAAAGTCCGTGATCGACCAGCCGATCCAGCAACCGGACCAGCGAAATTGGCTGCAATTCAAGGACTTCCGCGAGATCGACCTGAGATAATCCTTCCTGTTCGCGCAGCCGGAAGAGTACAATCCACTGTGCGCGCGTAGTGCCCCGTCCCTTGGCGCGGTGGTCGATGTAGTTGCGCAGCAGCCGTGAGCTTTCGACCAACTGCGCAATGAACTGGCGTTTAAGATCGAGAGGCATCGGCTGCGGAGGTCCCAAAGCTTTCCAATTGTTTAGAATTCTCAAGGGATTAGTGTGTTTACACATAAAGTGCACGCATATTATATCTACGGCTGCCGGGACCATTTTTGAAGTCCCGATTTTCAGTTTTTAAGAAGCTCGAGCCATCATGTCCCGGTCGCGTACTCTCGGTTGGACGTCCCTCGTCGTAGTCGTTGCGCTTGCGGGCGGTTACGCCCTTTGGCAGCACAATGCCGGGGCACATAAAAGCACGGCCAACGGGCACGCGGTCGCCAAGGGGCAGCCGGTTCCGGTTCAAATTGCGACGGTCGAGAAAAGCAATTTCCCGATCTATCTGACCGGGCTGGGCACCGTTCAGGGCTTCAACACCGTGGTGGTGCGGACCCGCGTCGATGGCCAGATCGATCAGATCGCCTTCAAGGAAGGACAACTGGTGAAGAAGGGCGACCTGCTCGCCCACATCGATCCGCGGCCGTTCCAGGCTGCGCTCGATCAGGCCAAGGCAAAGAAGGCGCAGGATGAAGCGAGCCTCGCCAACGCCAACCTCGATTTGCAGCGCTACACAAAACTCGGCGAATTCGCGACGCGGCAGCAGACGGACACCCAGCGGTCCACCGTGCAGCAACTCACTGCGCAGATCGCGGCGGACGATGCTGCGATCTCCAACGCCCAGACCCAGCTCGACTACACCAGCATCCGCGCGCCGATCGCCGGAGTCACCGGTTTCCGCCAGGTCGATCAGGGCAACATCGTCAACGCTTCGACCCAGACCGGCATCGTCACCATCGCGCAGATCGAACCGATCGCGGTGATTTTCACCGCGCCGGAAGAACAGTTGCCGCAGATCAAGGATGCTCTCGCGGCCGGTGCGCCGAAAACGATCGCGTATTCCACCGACGGCAA
>JBQCIZ010000004.1:0-4196 GCA_051953235.1 Nitrobacter sp.
GTGTTCTTGCCGAGGTGCAGCATCTTGGTGCCGCTGTCGACCTGCTGAAAGCCATTCGAGATCGCGATCGAATAGAATTCGCCGCGCGAGTTGTCGCCTCGTAAAATGCAGCTCGGATACTTCCAGGTGATGGCGGAGCCGGTCTCCACCTGCGTCCACGAGATCTTCGAATTTCTGCCACGGCAGTCGCCACGCTTGGTGACGAAGTTGTAGATGCCGCCCTTGCCCTCGGAAGTGCCGGGGTACCAGTTCTGCACCGTCGAATACTTGATCTCGGCGTCATCGAGCGTGACGAGTTCGACGACCGCGGCATGCAACTGGTTCTCGTCGCGCTGCGGCGCCGTGCAGCCTTCGAGGTAGCTCACATAGGAGCCCTTGTCGGCGATGATCAGCGTGCGCTCGAACTGGCCGGTGTTGCGCTCGTTGATGCGGAAATAGGTCGACAGCTCCATCGGGCAGCGCACGCCCGGCGGCACGTAGACGAACGAGCCATCGGAGAACACCGCCGAGTTCAGCGTCGCAAAGAAGTTGTCAGAGGTCGGCACCACGCTGCCGAGATATTTCTGCACGAGTTCGGGATGCTCGCGGATCGCCTCCGAGATCGGCATGAAGATCACGCCGGCCTGCTTGAGCTCCTTCTGGAACGTGGTCGCGACCGACACCGAGTCGAAGACAGCGTCGACGGCGATCTTACGTTCGCCTTCCGGGCGGACGACGCCTTCGAGCGCCTCGACCTCGCGGAGGGGAATGCCGAGCTTCTCATAAGTCTTCAGGATTTCGGGATCGACCTCATCGAGCGAGGCGATCTCCTTCTTTTTCTTCGGCGCGGAATAATAATAGAGATCCTGGTAGTCGATCTTCGGATAATCGACGCGCGCCCAGGTCGGCTCCTGCATGGTCAGCCAGCGTCGATAGGCCTCGAGCCGCCACTCCAGCATCCAGGCCGGCTCGTTCTTCTTCGCGGAAATGAATCGGACGGTATCTTCCGAAAGCCCCCGGGGAGCCTTCTCGGATTCGATGATGGTCTCGAACCCATAACGATACTGGTCGACGTCGATCTGCCTGACGCGATCGACCGTCTCTTGGACGGCTGGCATTTTAGTCCTCCGCTCACGGTTTCAAGGACCGCGGTGGATCAAAGTCTCGGTGCTTGTGCTGTTCCGATGAAACAGTCTTAGAACCGTTCAAGCACTGTTTCGTGCCCTCTAAGTAGTGCACCTGCGAGCTTTCGCCAAGCCTTTAACGCCCGATCGATGTCCGCTTCGGTGGTCTCCCAGCCCAGCGAAAAGCGGATGGCGCTTTTGGCCAACTCAGGCCCGTACCCCATTGCCTTCAGCACATGCGAAGGTTGTATTTTTCCGGAAGAACACGCGGAGCCAGACGAAACGGCGATTCCTTCGAGGTCGAACCCGATAATCGCGGTCTCCGCCTTGAGGCCGGGAACCCCGAACAGGGTCGTGTTGGGCAGCCGCGGGGCATCCTCTGCGAAAATCACGCTGTCTTGTCCGCTGCCTTGGGTTTGCCGCAAGCCCCGCTCGAGCCGGTTTCGCAGAGTTTCGACGCGAGCCATGTCGGTGTCGCGGCTGGCCATGGCAGCCTTCACCGCAGCTCCAAAGCCGGCAATGGCGGGTACGTTCTCGGTGCCGGCGCGATGGCCCCGCTCCTGCCCGCCGCCCCGGATCAACGCCGGAGGAGCCGCCAAATCCGGTGCCACGATCAGCGCGCCGATGCCGGGCGGCCCCCCGATCTTGTGCGCGGAAACCGAGACAAGATCAGCATTCAACTCATTGATTATGAAATCGATTTTACCGAATGCCTGAACCGCATCGACATGCAACAGGCCGCCTGCCGCGTGAACGAGATCGGCAACGCCTGCAATGGGTTGGATGGCTCCGGTCTCATTGTTGGCGAGCATGACCGACACCAGCGCGGGCGGCCGATCGGCAAGGATCATTCCCAGCGCATCGAGATCCACCAATCCGGAGCGGTGTACCGGCAAGATCGCGATGCGATCCGGGGCGAATTGCCCGCCGGCCAGCACCGAGGCATGCTCCACTGCCGAAATAACAAGGCGTTCAAGCGCTTGCCCGGATCGGTTGAGGACGCCTGGCGTGAGCGCCAGGGCATTGGCTTCAGTCCCGCCGGAGGTGAAGATCACGTTGCGGGCTTCACCGCCAATAGCGGCAGCGACCGCTGCACGCGCCTCCTCGACCAGTCCTCGCGCCCGCCGCCCTTCGGCATGGACCGACGACGGATTGCCGCCGAGATCCCACGCGGCCGCCATCGCCTCCCGCGCCTCGCGGCGCAGCGGCGTGGTCGCATTCCAGTCAAGATAGACGCGGTTCTCCATGACCTTGTCCTTATACGCCCTTCATGGCGATCGGGGACACCGGGCTAAAAATGCTTTGGCGCAAGATGCTTGCTTTTTGCCCCTCGCCCTATGTTAGAACGCGGCCTCAAGTTCACCGCGCCGCCCGCGTACAGCCATGCGGCCCAATCGCCGGTTCGTCAGCAGCGTTCCGATCCGCCCGCACGAAGACCGTCGATTTGCCAAGGATTTCCAATGCCTGAAGTCATTTTCACCGGTCCCGCCGGCCGTCTCGAAGGCCGCTATCACCCGGCGAAGCAGAAGAACGCGCCGATCGCGATGGTGCTGCATCCCCATCCGCAGTTCCGCGGCAGCATGAATCACCCGATCGTCTATCAGGTCTACTACGCGTTCGTGGCGCGCGGCTTCTCCGTGCTGCGCTTCAACTTCCGCGGCGTCGGCCGTAGCCAGGGCTCGTTCGATCACGGTACCGGCGAACTGTCGGATGCGGCCTCCGCGCTCGACTGGGCGCAGACCATCAATCCCGAGGCGCGCGCCTGCTGGGTCGCCGGGTTCTCCTTCGGCGCCTGGATCGGCATGCAGCTTCTGATGCGCCGCCCTGAGGTGGAGGGTTTTATCTCGATCGCACCAGAGCCCAACCGCTACGACTTCTCGTTCCTCGCGCCCTGCCCGTCCTCGGGCCTGATCGTTCACGGCGACAAGGACATCGTGGCGCCGGCGAAGGACGTCAACACGCTGGTCGAGAAGCTGAAGACCCAGAAGGGCATCGTGATCGACCAGCAGACAATTCCCGGCGCAAATCATTTCTTCGAGGACCGGATGGAGCCGCTGATGGAAACCATCACCGGCTACCTGGACATGCGGCTCGCCAACATCCGCTAACTGTCCAAAGCAGCGCTACGGCCGCGCAATCACGCCGCCGGTCATCGGCATCGGTACGCCGGTGGTGGCGGGATAGCTCAGCGGCAGACCCTTCAGGCCTCGCGCCGCCAGAAAGCCGAAGGCCTGCGCCTCCATGGCGTCGGCCGACCACCCCAGCGCATCGGCCGGCTCGACCGTTGCCGGTGCAACTTTGCCCCGCAGCAAACGAAGCATGGTGAGGTTGCGCGTCCCTCCGCCCACGACGATCCAGCTTTGCGGCGGTTTCGGCAATCGGGGAACGATCTGGGCGATCGCCGCCGCGGTGAAGGCGGTCAAGGTCGCCGCGCCATCGGCCGGCGACATGTCGCGCAGTTTCAGCGAAGCGAAATCATTGCGGTCGAGCGATTTGGGGGGCGGCAGTGCGAAGAAGGGGTGCTGCAGGGCGCGCGCGATCCATTCCGCATCCGGCTCGCCCTGGGCCGCCAGACGTCCTTCGCAATCATAGGGCTGGCCCATCACGCGAAACATGAAATCGTCGAGCAGCGCGTTGCCAGGTCCGGTATCGCAGGCGATCAATGCATCGCCGTCGATGTAGGTGATGTTGGAAACACCGCCGATGTTGACCACGCAGATCGGCCCCTCACGGCCGAGCGACTGCGCCAGCGCACGATGATAGACCGGCACAAACGGGGCGCCCTGTCCGCCGGCGGCGACATCGGCCGCGCGGAAGTCGTGCATGACAGGAACATGAATCGCTTTCGCCAGCGCCTGCGCATCGCCGATCTGCACGGTCAGCCGCTGGGCCGGCCGATGCAGCACGGTCTGACCATGGAAACCGACGATGTCGATATCCTCGCGCGAGATACGATGTTGTGCGGTGAAGGCCGCAACGGCCTCGGCGTGCGCCACCGTGATGGCGCGCTCGGCCTCGCCGATCACGCCCGGCCGTGCGTCGCGCCGCGGCAGGTTCACCGCCTCGGCCAAGGCGTCGCGCAGCAGCCCGCGC
>JBQCIZ010000005.1:0-3162 GCA_051953235.1 Nitrobacter sp.
GCGGGCTGCGCCGGTCTCGATATCGGTGCCGACCATGGAGAGCAGCAGCCCGAACACGATCATGGCAATCGCTTTCAGAACGGAGCCCTTGGCGAGGACGACGGCGAAAATCAAGCCCAGCACCATGAGCGAAAAATATTCCGGCGCACCGAACGCGAGCGCGACTGCCGACAGCGGCGCGCCGAGCAGTGCGATCAGCACGGTTGCGATGCAACCCGCAGCAAACGATCCGATCGCCGCGATCGCGAGCGCGGGACCGGCGCGGCCCTGCTTCGCCATCTGGAAGCCGTCCAGCGTCGTGACCACCGACGTGGCCTCACCGGGGATGTTGACAAGGATTGACGTCGTCGAGCCGCCATACTGCGCGCCGTAATAAATGCCGGCCAACATGATGAGCGCGCCGACCGGCGGAAGCCCGAAGGTGATCGGCAACAGCATGGCCACGGTCGCAATGGTGCCGATGCCAGGCAACACACCGATCAGGGTCCCGACCAATGCACCGATCAGACAGAGCATCAGATTGACAGGCGTGAAGGCGACGCCGAAGCCCAGCGCCAGATGGGCAAAGAGGTCCGTCATGGAAGGCTCACCGCGTCAGCACAGGAGGAAGCAATTCGAAAGGCAACCCGAGCGCGTAGGGAAACAGCAGGCTGCATGCGGCCGTCAGAACGAGCCCGACGATCGTGGTCTCCCGCCAGCGGGTTTCCGGCGTGCCGAGAGCCGAGATCATGAAACTGAGAAACGCGGAAATGATCAGGCCGAGTGGCCGGATTGTCACAGCGAACGACAGCAGCGACAGCGTGACGAACAGTGGTCCCCGCCATGAGAAGGCAGGCATCCGGTTGCCTTCTCCAATCACGCCGACAACCGCGATCGCAATACCGAGGATCAGCAACAGGCCGCCGAACAGGCGCGGCGCGGTTCCGGCACCGAACGAGAAGCCGTGAGTTCCGCCGAGATCGCTGGATGCCCACAGGGCGAAGACGGCAATGGCCGCAAGGGCAAGCCCACCAAAAAAATCCTGCGGTCCGCGAATCCAGCCCGGCAGACTGTTGCTGGTCGGCGCCCTGTCAGGTGCGTCGGTCATCGGCTGGTCCTCCCCCGGGGAACTATCCTGTCTTTCGATTGTGCTTGGATTCGACCGTTCTGCAATCCCCCGCCCGATCGCGCAGGCGAAGCGTTCAGGTCAGGCCGATGAACCCCAAGCATCCGCCGGCGACCAGCAGCCATAGAGGATTGAGCCGCGTCGCAAAAGCCACCCAGGCTGCGACAATTGTGACACCCGCGCTGACGATCGTCCGGTCAGCAGTCATCGCGATCACGAGACCGCTCGCCGCCATCAATCCGATCGAGACCGGAACGAGCGCCTTCTGGATCAGTGCCGGCCAGGGCGAATTGCCCGCATGATGCAGGATGCGGCTGACCGTGAAAGCGAGCGCCGCCGTCGGTCCGCACATCGCGACCGTCGCCACCAGCGCGCCGAGGATGCCTGCAACCTTATAGCCAACCAAAGAAACGATCAGAACGTTCGGTCCCGGTGACAGTTGCGAGATCGCGTAGGCATCGGCGAACTGCGTATCGGTCATCCAGTGATTGATGTCGACCGCGATCCGGTGAATCTCCGGAATTGCGGCAGCCGCGCCGCCGACGGCGAACAACGACAGCCATCCGAATGCCATCGCGAGGCCGAGAAGGCTTCCAGCGAACATCATTGGGAGACCCGATTGCGGCTGAGCCAGACTACCGCGATGCTCGAGGGCACTGCGACGAGCAGCACCTGCGGCAAAGGCCAGCGCAGCAGGCCGACGGCGATGAAAACGGCCACCAGAAAGACGAGCGCAACGGGATCGCGCCGCTTCAGAAGCGGCAGCATCATGCGCAGGGTGACGGCAAGCAGCAGTCCCGCCGCGGCGCAGGAGACGCCGTCGAGAATCCGCCGCAGCACCGGCACATCGCCGTAGCGGGCGTAGATCATGGCGAGAGCGGTCACGATTAGAAACGGCGGCGCGATCAGGCCGGTGAACGCGGCCACGCTGCCAGCCATGCCGCGAATCCGGGATCCGAACACCACGGCCAGATTGACGATGTTCGGACCGGGCAGGAAGTGGCAGAGCGCAAAGGTTTCGTTGAATTCGTCCGCCGTCATCCACCGGTACCTGTCGACGATCGCACGGCGCGCAAACACCAGCACACCGCCGAACCCGGCCAGCGACATTTTTGCAAAGGCGATGAACAATTCCAGCAGGCCGGGCGCAGCCGCCGTCTGGCTATCCGGGACGACAACAGTTGCGGGCTGCGAATCCGGTGGCATCATCGAGACTTAGAGCGGCGGCTGCGCGGGGCCAACCACTTTTGCGGGATTGCACACATGCAAGATAACGTGACACCGGAAGGACAGGGTCGCCCGTGCGGTTCAAGGCGGGGGCCTGCCCAAACGCCATATGGGACGCTCGGGCACCCTTTTTTCCTCAACCTTTGCAGACTATATTGAGGCTGCCGGTTCGCCGGCTATGGAAATAAATGGCCGTCGCAATAAACCATTCGGACCCGGGGGCAGTACCCGGCGCCTCCACCAGAACCCGGCCCGGACCATGGATCGCCCCCATGGACAAGACGGGTTCCGGCGGGGGCGAAACAGGATCGACGAGGGCGTAAAGGGCTCGCTTTTTCCCGGTATTGTTCCGCCGTTATCGGGCTATGCAATAGTTGCAAACGACAACTATGCTCCGGTTGCTCAGGCTGCGTAACGCAGTTTGAAAGACCACTCTAAAGTCCTAGCGGGTTAAGCTCCGCTAGGCGGGGTTCGGAGGCACCTGGCAACAGAAGCCTCCACTTTTCATTGCGCGGCCGCTTGCGAGCCGACAGCGGCGAGAATTTCGCCCCCCCGATGCAAGGCTGCTGACCTGACAAGGGCGGCGGAGTAGCATGACCCAAACGGTGCGAGTCGGGCTGCGAATGCTCGCGAACCGGATTCGCACGCGATCCTGCAGAAGGCACGAGACCAGCAATGGCAACCGATCTCATCCGATACGATGTGCTGGCGCGCGACGCGCTGCGCGGCGTTCTGCGCCGGGTCCTGACGGACGCCGCCGAACAGGGGTTGCCGGGTGAGCATCATTTTTTCATCACCTTCCTGTCGAAAGCGGACGGCGTGAAGATCTC
>JBQCIZ010000006.1:0-6667 GCA_051953235.1 Nitrobacter sp.
GGCTAGAGCAGGAATCCGGCGAACATGCCAATCACGCCAGCCAGCATGAAAGCCGTCGCAATCCATCCCAGCCAGTAGAGCGCACCGCTGACGGCATAGCGGCCCATGATCTCCTTGCGGCGGGCCATCATCATCAAAAGCGCCATTACCGGAACGGCCAGTATGCCATTGATGACGGCGCTCCAGTACAGCGCCGAGATCGGATCGAGCGGCGTGACGTTGATCGCAATCCCTAACCCAGCCGACAACGCCAGCACGGCATAGAATGCCACAGCCTCCTTCGGCTTCCGCGCCAATCCGACCGGCCAGCCGCGCGCCTCGCCGACCGCGCCCGCTGCGGACCCTGCCAGTACCGGAATTGCGAGCAGGCCGGTCCCGACGATGCCCAGCGCAAAAATCGCTTCCGCGAATGCACCGGCGATCGGCCGCAACGCCTCGGCCGCCTGCGCCGATGTTTCGATATCGGTCTTGCCGGCGGCATGCAGCGTCGCAGCCGCCGTAACGATGATCGACAAGGCGATCAGATTCGAGAAGGCCATGCCCACGATGGTGTCGGCGCGAATGCGAAAGAATTCGCGCCGCGCGCCATAGTGTCGCTCGATCAGAGGATGCTTCCGCGAATCGATGCGCTGGTCCTCGACTTCCTGAGAGGCTTGCCAGAAAAACAGGTACGGCGAGATGGTGGTTCCGAGAATTGCAACGATGGTGGTGAAATATCCCGCATTCCAGCCGATCCGCGGAATCAGGACTCCCTCAAGCGCCTGACTCCAGGAAATGTGCACCACTGCCAGCGCCGCGACATAACTGAACAGGCTGAGCGTCAGCCATTTCAGGACCGCCACGTAGCGCCTGTAGTCGAAGAAAATCTGGGCTGCGACGGAGATGACGCCGAAAACGACAACGTAAGGAAAAGCATGGGAGCCGCCGACAAGCAGGCGGGTCGCATCGGCCATGGCGGCGAGATCGGCCGCGATGTTGATCGTGTTGGCCATGAACAGCAGCGCTACGACCGTGTTCAGGAGGATCGGTGCGTAGTGATTGCCGACATTGCCGGCAATTCCGAGCCCGGTGACGCGGCCCATGCGGGCCGAGATTTCCTGGACCGCAGCCATCAAAGGAAACGTCAGCAGCATCGTCCAGCCGATGCCGTAGCCGAGTTGCGCACCGGCCTGACTATAGGTGCCAATACCGGAAGGATCGTCGTCGGATGCACCCGTGATCAGACCCGGACCCAGCGACCGAACCACCTCGCGGAACCGGAAACGCATCCCGTGTTCATGCGGGACAGACGGCTTGTGCCGCTCCAGTCTACCGTGAGATTTGTGGCCCGCCGCCTTCCGACGCGTCATGTCCGCCCCTCGCCGAATCCGCTGGGCGAGTTCGGCTCGCGGACAGCCTGACCCAAAGCTGCGGGCGCGACAAGGCGGGTTCTACGGACCGTCAGGGTGCAGGCATCGCGATCTCGGTCGCAACGCCGGGCTTGAGCAGCTTCAGCCGCCTGCCGAACCCGAGTGTATCGAACGACACCTTCAGATCGTTGCCGTCCTGCCTGAAATGCTTCCAGCTATCGTGATGCACCGGCACGATCACCGCATCTGGAAACGTACGCGCGGTCTCGATGACATCATTGACGTCCATCGTGAGATGGAACGGCCCGCGCGTCTGCGCGGCGCCGGCGAACGGCAACACCACGCCCGCCTTGAAACGCTGCGCGACCTCGGCCACGCCGTCGTACCAGACCGTATCGCCCGTCACATAGATCGGGCGAAATGCTGCATCGCTCGCCGAAATGACGAAGCCGACGACATCGCCCGACAACGGTTCGATGCCCGCCGGGCCATGCCGCGCCGGCGTCGCCGTGATCGTCAGCGAACCGCCACCGGGTCTGGTCAGCGTCGCGCTGTCCCAAGGCGCCAAACCTTCGGCATGACCGCCGAGGCGCTTCGCGCCCACGGCGGTCGTGAATACGCGACCGGCTGTTTTCAGAAACTCCCGGCCGGAATTATCGAGATTATCCGAGTGCTGATCGTGGCTGAGCAGCACCGCATCGATGGGGCCGATGCGATCCGGCCCGATCGCGGGTGACGACAGCTTTTCGAGCGTCACATGCGGCAGCTTGTATTCGCCGGGCGCGTCGAAGGTCGGATCGGTCAGCAGGCGGAAACCGCCGACTTCGATCAGAGCGGTCGGGCCGCCGATCAGGGTGATACGCAACGAGGTCATGGACATCTCCTATCGTGACGATGACGATTGACGAGCCGGCCGCGTGACGAGCCAGATGCCGAGCGCGACCGGAACGATGCCGAGCAGATCGCGGGCAGCGACGTGCTCGCCGAGCACCATCCAGGCGAACAGCATGCCGAGCGGGGGCATCAGGAAGTGATAGGCGCTCGCAACCGTCGCGCCGCAGGTCTTCAGCAGGTGAAACCACAGCAGGTAGGCGAGGATCGAACCGCCGAGCACCAGGAAGGCGAAGGCGCCGAGCAGTTGCATGTTCGGCACGATGTCATGCACCGAGGACAATGTGAGTGCGAATGGTGTCACGGCCAGTCCTCCCGCGATGTTCTGAACACCGTTGCCGAGCCAGAGATCGCCCTTCGGCGCGAACAGCTTGAACAGGATGGTGCCGGCAACGATGGAGGCAAGTGACGCCAGCGTGAACATGATGCCGTGCAGGCTGTCGGTTCCAACCGCGATGCGATGCCACACGATCAATGCGACGCCGATGATGCCCAGCAAAAGACCCGCGACCTTGCGCCAGGTCAGCGTCTCGCCGAGAAACATCGCGGCGAGCATGGCCGTGAAGATCGGATTGGCGCTGACGATCAGTCCGCCGAGACCGGCCGACACCGTTTGCAGACCGGTATAGCCAAGACCAAGATAGAGCGCGTTGTTGGCGACGCCCAATACGGCGAATACGCCGACATCCCGCCACGACAGCGACCATTCATCGCGACGCAGAGCGGATATGCCGAGAATCAACAGTCCGGCCAGCAGAAAGCGCCCCGCGAGCAGGATCAGCGGCGGACAATAGGTGACGCCGGTCTTGCCGGCCACGAAGGCGAAGCTCCACAGCAGGCAGAATACGCCGATGGCGAGCGGCAGGGTGTTGAAGGACGGCCGTGACGTGACAACCGGCGCAACAGCAGGTGACGAGAGGGCGGACATGGAAATGCTCCTTTGTCCATGATCTAGGCGTCCGCCTTGTCATTTGGAAATTAAATGATAAAATCATGATCAGTGGATTTCTGAATGGTAAGCGCCATGCTCGATCTCGACCTGCTCCGCAGCTTCGTTTCCGTCGTCGATGCCGGCGGTTTCACCCGCGCCGGCGAACGCGTTCATCGCACGCAATCCACGGTGAGCCAGCAGATCAAGCGGCTCGAGGATGACTTCGGCCGTCCATTGCTCAACCGCATTGGCAAGAAGGTCGTGCCTACCGAAGACGGCGAGCGATTGCTGGCTTATGCGCGGCGGCTGCTGGCGCTGGCGGAAGAAACCCGAGACGTGCTGGCGCGACCGAAGGGCGAAGGCGTGGTGCGGCTTGGCATTCCCGAGGATTTTGCGGCCTATCGCCTCACAAAACTATTGGCGAGTTTCGCGCGCTCGCGGCCCGGATTGCGCCTCGACGTACGCTGCGACCAGAGCATCTATCTGCGCCGCGATCTCGAGCGCGGCGAGATCGACCTTGCACTGGTGAAGCGCGACGCCGGAGATACAGGCGGCATCGCCGCATGGCCCGAGCGGCTACACTGGGTGACGAGCAAGACGCATCCGGTGGACGTCAAGGTCGATTCGGTGCCGCTGATCTTCTTTCCGGCCGGGTGCCTCTATCGCAACCGCGCGGTACACGCGATCGAGGCCTCGGGACGGTCCTGGCACATCGCCTACACCAGTTCGAGCCTCGCCGGCATCCAGGCCGCGATCGGCGCGGGCCTTGGACTCAGCATCCTCTCCGACATGTCGATCCAGCCAGAGCATCGCGTGCTGACCGCGAAGGAAGGTTTTGGGCCGATCGACAAGACCGAACTGGCGCTGGTCGCAGGCCCCGAAGCCTCACGCGCCACATTGCGGCTTGCCGACATGCTCGCGGAATTCTGCGATTCCGTGAAGAAGGCGGCTTAGAGTTGATGGAAGCCGTCACCCTGAGGTGGTCATGCGTAGCATGGCCCTGGAAGGGCGACGGCGATCCTTCGAGGCTCGCGACATCGTCGCTCGCCCCTCAGGATGACGCCGTATTTCAATAACAGCGCGACGCCGCGATCGCGTGCATCCGGCTATCGCCGAGCACGTGCGCAATGAAGTCGGCGGCAAAGATCTTCGCGAACGCCCGGTCGCGAATGCTGAGGCCTCCCGCATAGGCGCCGAACGCCGGCATCACGGCGCGTTCGCCATCGCTCGCAAAGCAGCGCCGCTCCATGGAACGGCCGCGCGTCGACACCCGCGCCTTGGGATGAAGATGGCCCGCGATCTCACCCGCAACGCCGGTCGGCTCATGGCGGAACACGATGTCGCCCATCGCCACCTCGCCTGCAACCGCGCCGCCCAGATCGGACGGCAGCGCCGGATCGTGATTGCCCGCAATCCAGATCCAGTCGCGGCGCACCTGCAACGCCGACAGCGCCTCTCGGTCCGGCACGGACAATCGCTCATGGGCGTCGCGATCGTGAAAGCTGTCGCCGAGCGCGATCACCGTGCGCGGATCGTAGTGCGCGACGACGGCCGCGAGCCGGCCAAGCGTCGCCACCGTGTCATACGGCGGCAGCAGCACACCGCGCGTGGCGAAACTCGAGCCTTTCTCCAGATGCAGATCGGAGACGACAAGCAGGCGCTCCTGTTCCCAGAACAGTGCGCCCGAGAGATCGGCTAGGAATTCGACCCCGGCGATCCGCACAGCCTGCCGTAGCGGGACATCATTGATAGCAAGCACGCTCAAAAGGTGATCCGAATCGGAAAGAGGCTCGTCGTTTCCATAGATCATGCGGACACGATTCCGGAAAGAGCGCTGGCATGTGGAACACGGTGAACAAGGGATCTGCGATGGCATCATCGCTGCATCGCCTCCTTCACGAGGTCCTCGGCGGCTTCGGCCAGCAATTCGTCCGAGGCTTCGCCATAGACGGCCTCGCGGCCGATCTCCAGCATCACGGGAACCGCGAGCGGCGAGATATGATCCAGCGGCTTGTGGGTAATGCGCCCCTGAATACGAGCGAGCATATCACCGAGCCGCCGCAGGTCGAGCAGCCCCGTCGCAGCATCCGCCCGCGCCGCACGCAACAGCACATGATCGGGCTGATGCTTGCGCAGCACGTCGTAGACCAGATCGGTGGAGAACAAGACCTGACGGCGGCTTTTCTCCTCGCCGGTGAAACGTCGCGCGATGAGCCCGGAGATGATGGCGCAGCTTCGGAATGTGCGCTTCATCAGCGCGGATTCGGCAAGCCACGCCTCGAGATCGTCGCCGAGCATATCTGGATCGAACAGCGCATTCAGATCGAGCCGCCCCTGCCGGATCATCGACGACGCATCGCCCAGCATCCAGATCGCCAACGCATATTCATTTGCGACGAAGCCGAGCGGCCGCACGCGCATCCGCTCCAGCCGCCGCGTCAGCAGCATGCCGAGCGTCTGGTGCGCGAGCCGCCCCTCGAACGGATAGCACACGAGATAATGCTTGTCGGCGCGAGGAAAACTTTCGACGATCATCTCGCGCGCATGCGGTACGCGCGAGAAATACGACTGCAGCGACAGCCACTCCCGCACCTGATCCGGCAAGCCACTCCAGGCGCGCTTGTCGTCGAGCAGATTGCGCACGCGCTCGGCGAGATAGGTGGATAACGGGAATTTCCCGCCCATGTAGGATGGCACCTTCGGGCTGTCGTCGTTGGCGCGGGAGACATAGACCTGATCTTCCACCAGTGCTTCGTAGCGAACGATCTCGCCACCGAACACGAAGGTGTCGCCGGCGACGAGACCTTCGATGAAATATTCCTCGATCTCGCCCAGCATGCGGCCTCCGCGTGCGATGGCGCCGGTCGAACCGAGGCCGCCATGCCGCGAGCGCACCAGCTTCACTTTCAGCATCGCCTCCTCGACGATGGTGCCGACGTTGAGGCGATAGCTTTGCCGCACGCGCGGATTGGCGACGCGCCAGCGGCCCTCCTTGTCCTGCCGGATGCGGGCGAAGCGTTCATAGGTTTTCAGCGCATAGCCGCCCGTGGCGACGAAATCGATCACGTCGTCGAAGTCGGTGCGCGAAAGGGCTGAATAAGGTGCGGCGGTGCGCACCTCCTCGTAGAGCTGGTCGGCATGGAACGGCTCGCCGCAGGCGCAGCCGAGCACATGTTGCGCCAGCACGTCGAGCGCGCCAGACCGCAGCGGCGGCGTGTCCTGCGCGTTCTCGTTGACCGCATCGATGGCGACGCGGCATTCCAGCACCTCGAAGCGATTGGCCGGCACCAGCACGGCGCGCGAGGCTTCATCAAGCCGGTGGTTGGCGCGGCCGATCCGCTGCATCAGCCGCGAGGCACCCTTGGGCGCGCCGATGTTGATGACGAGATCGACATCGCCCCAGTCGACGCCGAGATCGAGCGAAGACGTGCAGACCACGCCGCGCAGGCGGCCCGCCGTCATGGCCTGCTCGACCTTGCGGCGCTGCGCGACATCG
>JBQCIZ010000007.1:0-4000 GCA_051953235.1 Nitrobacter sp.
CGCATCTCGCTCGGCGTCAAGCAGCTCGAGGGCGACCCGTTCGCCGAGCCGGGCGACGTCAAGAAGGGCGCGGTCGTCACCTGCGAAGTGCTCGACGTCAAGGATGGCGGCATCGACGTGCAGATCGTCGGTACCGACTTCAACACCTTCATCAAGCGCTCGGAACTCGCGCGCGACCGCAACGACCAGCGCAGCGAGCGTTTCGCTGTCGGCGAGAAGGTCGATGCCCGCGTGATCCAGTTCGACAAGAAGGCCCGCAAGGTGCAGGTCTCGATCAAGGCGCTGGAAGTCGCGGAAGAGAAGGAAGCCATCGCGCAGTACGGTTCGTCCGATTCCGGCGCGACGCTCGGCGACATTCTCGGCACGGCGCTGAAGAACCGCGGCGACAAGTAAGCGCCCGCGTTTCGTCGCAATACACGAAAGCCCCGGTTTCGGCCGGGGCTTTTTTGTTGAGCCAAATTACATGTGTCGTCCCCCCTCCGCGGGGCCGAGGGCAACATGAAGCCTTGCTTTCTTCATATTGCATCGCAATTGATGTAATTTGACCGGGCCAAATCAACGCGATGCGCACGTCACGGTGCGAGCCATGACCGCAGCCTTCGAGGAGAATTTCGATGTCACTTGAATCGGACGTGATCGTCGATCGCCGCCGGATGCGCCGCAAGCTGACCTTCTGGCGCGTGGCCGCTGTCCTGATCGCCATTGTCGCGGTGGTCGCCATCGGCGTTTACGGCACCCCGTCGGGCCGCAAGCTCGCCGGTGTGACAGCGATCGAGCGCATCAAGATCGAAGGTCTGATCCGCAGCGATCAGGACCGCGTTGAGGCGCTGGAACGGCTCGCCAAGTCGAATGCGCCCGCGGTCATCGTGCACATCAATTCGCCGGGCGGCACCACCTCCGGCTCCGAACAGCTTTACGACTCGCTGATGCGTCTGAAGGCCAAAAAGCCGCTGGTCGTGGTGGTCGACGGGCTCTGCGCGTCGGGCGGATATATCGCAGCCCTCGCGTCCGATCATATCGTTGCGCAGCAGACGGCATTGGTCGGCTCGATCGGCGTGCTGTTTCAGTTTCCCAATTTCACCGAGCTGTTGAAGACGGTCGGCGTGCAGGTGGAGTCGGTCAAATCGTCGCCACTGAAGGCGGCGCCGAACGGTTACGAGCCGACCAGTCCGGAAGCGCGCGCAGCGCTCGATGCGCTGGTCAAGGATTCCTACGCCTGGTTCAAGGGCCTGGTGCAGAAGCGGCGCGGCATGGATGATGCGCAACTCGCAAAAGTCTCCGACGGACGTGTTTTCACCGGACGGCAGGCGGTCGATCTCAAGCTGATCGACCAACTCGGAGACGAGAAGGCCGCGATTGCCTGGCTGGTGGCCGAGAAGAAGGTGAAGCCCGATCTTCCCGTGCATGATTTCAAGATGTCGCCGCGCTTCGGCGACCTGACATTCCTGCGTACCGCTGCCGCGGTGACCCTCGACGCCCTCGGATTGAGCAGCGTTGCGCGCCAGGTTGAGCAGGCGGGTGTCGTGCGTGCCGTGGATCGGCTCGGTCTCGATGGCATGCTGGCGCTGTGGGAGCCCGCGGTCTCGAACTAAGGTTCAATTCGGACACCTGCGCGGATTTTTCGCACTGCGAGGGACAATTTTTTCCGCGATGGGGGCTGTCATAGAGGATTTTCAATCCGCCTGAATCGCATTTAGCGTCTTGACAGTTCTGGCTGTTTTCACGGAAATGGGCTTCCCCTCGTCACGGGTCCCAGTCTCGATGATCAAATCCGAACTCGTTCAGCGTATCGCCGAACACAACCCGCACCTTTATCAGCGGGATGTGGAGAACATCGTGAACGCGATTCTCGAAGAGATTGTCGCCGCGCTTGCGCGCGGCGATCGCGTCGAGCTCAGAGGTTTTGGTGCATTCTCGGTCAAGCACCGGCCCGCGCGCGCAGGCCGCAATCCGCGCACCGGCGAGCATGTTCCTGTCGATCAGAAGAGCGTCCCGTTTTTCAAGACCGGCAAGGAAATGCGTGAGCGGCTCAATCGCGACTATGGCGCAGCGGGCGAGGCCGGCGCGTAACAGCGTTATAGCCGGCAGGGGATAATGATTATTGGGCCCTGTCTTCCGGGCCTGTGCGTTGGCCAGCATAGCCCGACGCCGCCGTCGCGAGAAAGATCATGCGCAAGTTCTTGACCGGCCTGATCGTCATTCCGCTCGGTGTCATCTTCGTCGTTTTCGCGGTGGCCAACCGGCGCCTGGTGACGGTGTCGTTCGATCCCTTCAATTCAAGCGACCCGTCCGCCGGCGTCACGCTGCCGCTGTTCGTGGTGATCATCGCGGTCGCCATTCTCGGCGTGGTGGCCGGGGGCATCGCCACCTGGTTTCGGCAACGCCATTGGCGGCGCGCGGCACGCCAGCACGAGGCCGATGCGCGGCAGGCGCGCATGGAACTGGCCGATTTGCGGTCCCGCGCGGTGGTTTCCCACGATTCCCCGCGGCTGCCGGGCCTGACGCCGGGGGCCGGATATGGCGCGGGCGGGCGAGACAAGCCGGGCCTGACGTTGTAGAACCCGCCCCATCGCGCCCAAGCCCGGAAGCGGCGTTTTCGCCCGTGGTCCGGCCTGCGCCAAATCGTTCGAGAGCATGTCCCTGATCGTCAAAATATGCGGCCTGTCTACTCCTGCGACGCTCGACGTGGCGCTGGAGGCAGGTGCCGACATGGTGGGCTTCGTTTTCTTCCCGCCGTCGCCGCGGCATCTCGATCTCGCGCAGGCGCGCGAACTCGGCGCGCGGGTGCGCGGCCGCGCCGGCAAGGTCGCGCTGACCGTCGATTCCGACGATGCGATGCTCGGCAACATCGTCGAGACCTTGCGACCGGATCTCCTGCAACTGCACGGCAAGGAGAGCGTGGCGCGCATCCGCGACATCAAGCAGACGTTCGGCCTGCCGGTGATGAAGGCTATCGGCGTCGAGACCGCCGCCGACCTCGTATCGCTGCCTGGTTATGCGGCCGTCGCCGATCGCATCCTGTTCGATGCGCGCGCGCCGAAGCATGCGACGCGGCCGGGCGGGCTCGGCATGCCCTTCGACTGGCATCTGCTGGAAAATCTCGATCTTGAGATTCCCTTCATGCTGTCGGGCGGGCTGACTGCGGACAATCTCGCCGAGGCGCTGCGCGTCACCCGCGCCGGCGGCGTCGATGTCTCCTCCGGTGTCGAAAGCGCCCCCGGCGTCAAGGATGCCGACATGATCCGCGATTTCATTCGCGCCGCGCGAGCGGCTGACTCGGTGAGCCCGGCATGATAGCGGATGCCGAACTTATTACCGTCACCCTGAGGCGGCCGCGCGTTGCGCGGCCCTCGAAGGGCGGCGGCCTCGATCGGCGCAGCCATCATCCTTCGAGGCTCGCTGCGCTCGTACTTCAGGATGACGCCACCCAATGAACTCTCGTCTCAATTCCTTCCGTTCCGGTCCCGACGAGCGCGGGCATTTCGGCATGTTCGGCGGCCGCTTCGTCGCGGAAACGTTGATGCCGCTGATCCTCGACCTGGAGAAGGCCTATGCCGACGCCAAGGCCGATCCGGAGTTCCAGCGCGAGATGGCCGGCTATCGCAAGGACTATATCGGCCGGCCGTCGCCGCTGTATTTCGCGCAGCGTCTCACCGAGCATCTGGGTGGCGCGAAGGTTTACCTGAAGCGCGAAGAGCTCAATCACACCGGCTCGCACAAGGTCAACAACGTGCTCGGCCAGATCCTGGTCGCGCGCCGCATGGGCAAGAAGCGCATTATCGCGGAGACAGGCGCGGGCCAGCATGGCGTGGCGACGGCGACGCTGTGCGCGCGCTTCGGTTTGGACTGCGTGGTCTACATGGGCGCGGTGGACGTGGCGCGGCAGGAGCCCAACGTCATCCGCATGGAGATGCTGGGCGCCAAGGTGGTGCCGGTGCAATCGGGCACCCGCACGCTGAAGGACGCGATGAATGAGGCGCTGCGCGACTGGGTGACCAAC
>JBQCIZ010000008.1:0-2491 GCA_051953235.1 Nitrobacter sp.
GAGGCGATCACGCGAAAGATGATCCGCCGGCATCCGCACGTCTTTGCCGACAGCAACGGCCATATCGCACCATCAGACGTGAAGGGTACGTGGGAGCGCATCAAGGCCGAGGAGAAGGCCGAACGCGCGGCGCGCAAGCCGGTAGCGCGCGAGCCGTCATCAGGCTTACTCGCGAGCGTCAAGGCCGGCCAGCCTGCGCTGGCGCGCGCTATGGCTTTGCAACGAAAGGCCTCGACAGTCGGCTTCGACTGGAACGATCCTCGCGCCGTGCTCGACAAGATCCGCGAAGAGGCTGACGAAATCGAAGCTGCGCTGGATCGCGGCGACAAGACCGAAATCGCGTCAGAGACCGGCGATCTCATGTTCGCGCTGGTCAACCTCGCGCGTCATGTCGATGCCGATCCCGAGATCGGGTTGCGTGGCGCCAATGCCAAATTCGAACGGCGGTTTGCCTACATCGAACAGACGCTGGCTGCGAAGGGACGAACACTCGAGGGTGCATCGCTGGCCGAGATGGATGCACTCTGGAACGAGGCAAAGAACATTGAAAAAACGGACGCATCAGCGAAGTAAGCGTCCTCCTGAAGAGCCGCGCCCGTCTCAAAGGATGGATTGCGAACGAAGCCGTCATCCTTCAAGGCTCGCCAAATTTGACGGTGCAAGTGCACCGTCAGGCTCGCACCTCAGGATGACGCATCCGCGATCTCACACGCCCGTCTGGCTGATGAACTTGGTGTTGAGGTAGGCCTCCATCGCCTCGGTGCCACCTTCAGAGCCGTAACCGGAATCCTTGACGCCGCCGAACGGATTTTCCGGCATGCCGAGACCGGCATTGTTGATCGCGACCATGCCGCTCTCGATTGCAGCACCGATTGCCGTCGCGGTCTTGGTTGAACTGGTGAAGGCGTAGGATGCGAGACCATACGGCAGGCGGTTCGCTTCCTCAGCGACTTCGTCGAAGGTCGTGAACGGCGAGATCAGCGCCAGCGGACCGAACGGCTCCTCGTTCATCGCGCGGGCATTCTTCGGCACGTCGGTCACAACCGTCGGCTCGAAGAAATAGCCCTTGTTGCCGACGCGATGACCGCCGGCCGTGAGCTTGGCACCCTTGCCGACCGCGTCCTGCACAAAACCCTCGATGGCGGTCACGCGGCGCGGATTGGCGAGCGATCCCATCTTGGAATCGGCGTCGAGTCCGTTGCCGACCTTGATCGCCTTGGCGGCCTCGGTGAATTTGCCGACAAAATCCTTGTAGACCTTGTCCTGCACCAGAAGCCGCGTCGGCGCGATGCAGACCTGACCGGCGTTGCGGAATTTGGCGCCCGAGATGATCTGCGCGGCGCTCGCGACATCGGCGTCATTGAATACGATGACAGGCGCGTGACCGCCAAGTTCCATGGTGGCGCGCTTCATGTGCAATCCGGCCAGTGCCGCCAGTTGCTTGCCGACCGCCGTCGATCCGGTGAACGACATCTTCTTGATGACCGGATGCGGGATCAGATATTCCGAGATTTCCGCCGGTACGCCGAACACCAGATTGATCACACCGTCGGGCACGCCCGCATCGACAAAGGCGCGCAGCAATTCAGCCGGAGATGCCGGGGTTTCCTCCGGCGCCTTGACGATGATCGAGCAGCCGGCGGCGAGCGCCGCCGACAGCTTCCGGCACACCTGATTGATGGGGAAATTCCAGGGCGTAAAGGCCGCCACCGGACCGACCGGCTCCTTGACCGCGATCTGGTAGATGCCCGGACCGCGCGCCGGGATCAGACGGCCGTAGGCGCGGCGGGATTCCTCGGCGAACCATTCGATGACATCGGCGGCCGCCAGCGTCTCGATCTTGGCTTCGGCCAGAACCTTGCCCTGCTCCATGGTCATCAGGGTTGCGATCCGGTCTGCGCGCTCGCGCATCAAGGCGGCGGCCTTGCGCATCACCTTGGCGCGCTCGAATGGAGCGACCGCGCGCCAGACCTTGAAGCCTTTTTCTGCAGCCGCCAGCGCCTCGTCGAGATCAGAGCGATCAGCGTGGGCGACAGTGCCGATCTTCTCCTCGGTCGCCGGATTCACGACGTCGATGGTTTTATTGGACGTGCTGGCACGCCACTTGCCGTTGATCAGCAACGATGTGTTCTGGTAGCTCACGAAGCTCTCCCTGCGATTTTCCTGAGATTGATTGATCGGCATGGAATAGTGCCATGGTCTTGCCGGTCAAGTAGTTCCTGCGTGACCCTGCCTTGCGGAGTTTGGGACAAGATGGCGCAATATGGCGTCAAAGCGGATGTGGTGTCGCATCGTACCGATTCACGACGATGTCGCGCTTGGTCTCATCGACGCGCACAGTCATGTCGTAACGGCCGTCGTGCAGTTCCTTGGCGAGCACTTCCGAATTACGGTGCAGCCAACTGACGGCGGCGCCATCAGATGCATCGACTGACAGATCCAGCGTGGTTCGCGTCGCGGCCAGCCGGTCTTCGATCGCCGCCAGCAGTCT
>JBQCIZ010000009.1:0-5647 GCA_051953235.1 Nitrobacter sp.
ACATCCATCGCGCGCAGCTTGGCGGCGCCGCCTAGGTCCGGCAGGTCGATGATGAAACATGCCGCGCAGACCTCCGCGCCGATCTGCCGTAGCAATTTCACCGCGCCTTCCGCCGTGCCGCCGGTGGCGATCAGGTCATCGACAAGAATGACACGCTCGCCGGGATGAATGGCGTCGACGTGCATTTCCATTTCGTCGGTGCCGTACTCCAGCGCGTAGGCCATCCGCACGGTCTGATGCGGCAGCTTGCCCTTCTTGCGGATCGGCACGAAGCCGGCCGACAACTGATGCGCCACCGCACCGCCGAGGATGAACCCTCGCGCCTCGATGCCGGCGACCTTGTCGATCTTCGACCCAGCCCAGGGATGTACCAGCTGATCGACCGCACGGCGGAATGCGCGCGCATCGCCAAGCAACGTCGTGATGTCGCGGAACATGACTCCGGGTTTGGGGTAGTCCGGAATGGTGCGGACGGAGGCCTGCAGATCGTCTTCGAAGGTCATGCAATTTCTCTCGGAGAAAAATAAGGAGATGGACCTGCTGTCGTCATTGCCGGACCTAGCCGTCCGAAGAACGGCGTCGCTTCGCTCGCCTATGATCCGGCAATCCATCATCTTCTGAGCAAGATGGATACGCGGGTCAAGCCCGCGTATGACATCATTTAGGCTGCACAGCTTCCTGCCCCAGCCGAAACGCATTCTCGACGATGCGCAGGCCGACTTCGCCGCCGAGCGACATCAGCGATTCCGGATGAAATTGCACGCCGCCGACCGGCAGCGTCCGATGCTCGAGCGCCATCGGCACGCCGTCGTCGGTAGTAGCCGTCACCTCCAGCACGTCCGGCATACCGTCGCGCTCGACATACAGCGAGTGATAGCGGCCGATGACGATCTCGTTGGGCAGATTGCGCATCAAGCGCCCGCCGCGATTCTGTACCCGCGACGGCCGCCCATGCGCGGGCTGAGCAAGCTGGCCGAGCTGCCCGCCGAAATATTCGCCTATCGCTTGCACGCCAAGGCAGACGCCGAACACGGGCAACTTCTTGTCGAGCGCAGTGCCGATGGTCTTTGCAATGCCGAAATCCTCTGGCCGGCCGGGACCCGGCGATAGAACCAGAAGATCGTAGTTCTGTTTGTTGAGCATGTCCTGCGCGTGAACGTAGCGCACCACGGTGACACTGGCGCCGACCTGACGGAAATAATCTGCCAGCATGTGCACAAAACTGTCATCGTGGTCGATCAGCAGCACGCGCTTGCCCGAACCGATCGCGTCCGGCGCCACCGCCGACAGCCGCTTCGGCGCATCGCCGCGCAGCGCCTGGAACAGCGCTGCCGCCTTGGTCTGGCACTCCTTGTCCTCAAGCTCCGGCTTGCTGTCGAACAGGCAGGTGGCGCCGACGCGTACTTCGGCAAGACCGTCCTTCATGCGGATGGTGCGGATGGTGAGGCCGGTATTGATGGAACCGTCGAAGCCGACGACGCCGAACGCGCCAGCGTACCAGCGCCGCGACGAACGCTCATGATCCTCGACGAACTGCATCGCCCACTTCTTCGGCGCGCCGGTCACCGTCACCGCCCAGGCGTGGGTCAGGAACGCATCGAGCGAATCGAAGCCGGGGCGCAGGATGCCTTCGACGTGATCGACGGTATGAAACAGTTTTGAGTAGGTCTCGATCTGGCGCCGCGCGAGAACCTTGATGGTGCCGGGCATGCAGATGCGCGCCTTGTCGTTGCGATCGACGTCGGTGCACATGTTGAGCTCGAACTCATCCTTCTCCGAGTTGAGCAGTTCGCGGATCTGCTCGGCATCGCCGATGGCGTCGGCGCCGCGCGCGATGGTGCCGGAGATCGGACAGGTCTCGATCCGCCGCCCGTCCGAGCGCACGAACATTTCCGGCGAGGCCGAGACCAGAAACTCGCCATCGCCGAGATTGACCAGACCGCCGTAGGGCGACGGATTGATCCGGCACAGCCGCTGGAACACTTCGGCAGGCGAACGCTCGCAGGGTTCGGCGAACAGTTGCCCCGGCACCGCCTCGACCAGATCGCCGCGCGCGAAGGCTGCGCGCGCCGTCTCCACCGTGGCCTGATATTCGCCCGCCGCGTGGTCGGAAAAACCCTGCCGTGACGTCTTTGCATAAACGCTGGCAGGCGTGTCATGCGGCAGGCCTTTCGTCGAACGGCCCTTCCATGCGAAATCGTAAGCCAGCACCACGCCGTGACCGTTGGCGCGGTCATAGGCCAGCAGGCGATCGGGCACATAAAGCACGATGTCGCGCTGGTCGGCCTCGCGCGCGCGCTTCTGCACCAAGTCTTCCATCTGGAACACGAGATCGTAGGCGAAGGCGCCGAACAAACCCAGCATCGGATCGGCCGGCGATGCGAAGGCCGCCACCAGCGCCCGCACCAGCGACATCACGCCGGCGCGGCGGGTGCGCTGGTCTTCATCGACCGGCGCCTCGCCACGCACGATATGTCCGGCGAGCTTCTGCGCGCTTCTCTCGGTGACGACGGCGCAAGGTTCGCTGAGGGTGTCGGCGAGGAATGCGATCAGCACCTCGCCACGCGGATTGAGCGCCTCGATGGAGAAGTTCAGGCCGGTGGTTTCGATCTTCAACGGCGGATCGGCGAAGCCGAGATCGAAGCTTTCGTAACGGCCGGGCACCGTTGTGCCCGACGACAGCACCACGCCGCGGCGGCGATCGAGCAGTTCGATCAGGTCGTCGAGCCGGTTGCCACCGGTGAAATGCTCGATCGATCGCGCCACCGCGAGGCCGCTGGAGGTCGCATAGTCACTCTGCGCGGGAAGCGAAAAGACTGTCCTGTTCATGTGTTCCTCTTACGAGACTTGCGGAGGGAGCGCCACACAGGACAAACGAAGAAGGCCGTCGGTCTGCATGACGGCCTTTGACGATCGAAATTAAAGCAAAATCGCACCGGCCACCTTTAGAAGGTGGGCCACCAAAGACGGGACGGGGTGACGACGGTGTTCATGGCCGAGGAAAACATCATCCCGTCGGGACGATGTCAAGAGCGTTCGCATCCCTCGGATTGACCTCATCGTGACTGCCACGGATAGTCGGCAGAAACGCGGAGGTGCCCATGACCATGCAACCCGGCTCGCTGCAAGCCCTCGGCTATGTCGGATTCGGCTCGGCCGCCTTCGACGACTGGCGGCAGTTCGGCACCGGACTGGTCGGCCTGCAGGCCGTCGAACGCAGCGCCTCGCTGCTCGCCTTCCGCATGGACGACCGCAAGCAGCGCATCGTGGTGGATCGCTCGCTGCCCGAGGGTCAACGCTTCTTCGGCTGGGAGGTGTCCGACGCGACCGCGCTCGACGCACTGGCGGCGAAGCTCGACAAGGCTGGCGTCGCGGTAACGGCGGAGCCCGCCACGCTTGCCGACAGCAGGCGCGTCTCGCGTCTGATCTCGTTCCGCGATCCCGCGGGTAACCGGCTGGAAGCGTTTTACGGCGCCGAGATCGACGACACGCCGTTCAGGCCGGGGCGATCAATCTCCGGCTTCCGCACCGGCCCGCTCGGCCTCGGTCATGCGGTGCTGACGGTCGAACGCATCGATTCCGTGATGTCGTTCTACATGGACCTGCTCGGCTTTGGCCTGAGCGACTACATGGACAAGCCATTCCGCGCCTATTTCTTCCACATCAACGCGCGACATCACAGCCTCGCGCTGATCGAGACCGGCACCGACGGCATGCACCATTTGATGGTGGAGTTGTTTTCGCTCGACGACGTCGGCCAGTCCTATGACGTGGCGCAGGCGGGCGAGAGCCGTGTCAACGTCACGCTCGGCCGTCACACCAATGACCTCATGACCTCGTTCTACGCCAGAACGCCGTCCTCTTTCATGGTCGAATGCGGCTGGGGCGGACGCGACATCGATCCTGCGACGTGGAGGCCGGTCGAGCTCACGGACGGGCCAAGTCTGTGGGGCCACGAACGCGTCTGGTTGTCACCAGAAGATCGCGAGGTCGCCCGCGAGATGCGGATGCGCGCCGCCGCCGATGGCCGCCGCGCGCCGGTGCAGGTCATCGACGGCAACTACCGATTGCTGGCCGGCGCCTGTCCCTGGTGGGACGGCGTCAGCGGCCGGAGCGGCCTCTGAGCAGCGTCAACCGCGCGCCGGTGCGTCGCGCTTGAAGATCGTCAGTTGGAGATGGCTGACGCCCTCCTCCACCATGTCCCAGCCAAGACTCTCATAAAGCGAGCGCCGCGCCGGCCGGGCCGTGAGGAAGACGCGCGGTACGCCGACGTTGAAAGCATGATCGGCGGCATGGGCGATCAAACGCCGTCCAATCCGCCGCGAGCGGAACAGCGGCTCGATCCAGACGGCCGCGACCCACGGCGAATATTGCGGCCGCTCGTCGAGATCCGACGCGATCACCGAGGCGGTGCCCGCGAATACACCGCCTTGATGGGCGACGAAGGCGCGCGGCATGGACGCTGCCGTAATGGTCTCCTGAAGGCGGCCGGAGATATAGGCAAGCGGAACGCCGTGCGGCTGCCACCACGCACGCCAGATGCGATCCGCGATCGTGTCGAAAAACTCGGGCCGGTCCTGCAGGTTCGAGAGGGTGATGTCGCCGGTCATTCTGGCGGGAATACGCGAACCACCGGCGGCGCGTCAATCGAACCCTGCTCTTTTGTGCACCATGCGATCCGCGCTAGACTCGTCCAATCAGGAACCGGGAGAAGGCATTATGGCGTTCAAGGTAACCAGCGACAGTTTCAAAGACGGCGACTACCTCGGCAAGGATCATATCCTGTCGGCGGATTTCGGTTTCGGATGTGCGGGCGGCAACCAGTCGCCGCATCTGCGATGGAGCGGCGCGCCGGAGGGCACCAAGAGCTTCGCCGTGACCTGCTTCGATCCGGATGCGCCGACCGGCAGCGGTTTCTGGCACTGGGTCGCAATCAATATCCCGGCGTCCGTGACCGAACTCGCGCTAGACGCCGGCAACCCCAAGAGCGGCAAGCTGCCAAAGGGGGCGCTGCAGACGCGCACCGATTTCGGCACGGCCGGTTATGGCGGCCCCTGCCCGCCCGAAGGCGATCACCCGCACCGCTATTTCTTCACGGTGCACGCTGTCGGCGGCGACATCAACGCCAATGCCGATACATCGGCGGCCGTGATCAGCTTCCAGCTCCACTTCAACACGCTGGCGAAGTCGGCGGTGATGGGCCTGTTCAAGCGCTGACAAAACGTCGTCGCCTCAAACGAAAAAGGCTCCCGCGAGGGAGCCTTTTTGATTGGGAAGAGCCCAACGCAACTCAGTGCGCGTTGGCCCAGACCTTGCGCTTCGTGAAGTACAGCAGGCCGGCGAAGATGATCATGAACACCATGACCTGCAGGCCGGTCCGCTTGCGTTCCTCGAGCTTCGGCTCGGCAGCCCACATCAGGAAAGCAGACACGTCGGTCGCATACTGATCCACCGTCTGCGGCGATCCGTCGTCGTAAGTCACCTGATCCTTCGACAGCGGCGGCGGCATCTTGATAGCGTGGCCGGGGAAGTACTTGTTGTAGTGGGAGCCTTCCGGCAGCGTGACGCCGGCCGGCGGCTTCTCCTCGAATCCGGTCAGGATGGGATGGATGTATTTCGGGCCCTGCTCCTGGAACAGGGTGAAGGC
>JBQCIZ010000010.1:0-2839 GCA_051953235.1 Nitrobacter sp.
TGCATCAGCGAAAGGCCGGGCCCGGAGGTGGTCGTGAAGGCGCGCGCGCCGTTCCAGGCGGCGCCAATCACCATGCCGATCGAGGCGAGCTCATCTTCGGCCTGCACGATGGCGAATTTGTTCTTCTTCGTCGCAGTGTCGACGCGCATGCGCTGGCAATGGCGCGTGAACGCCTCGGCGAGCGAGGAGGAGGGCGTGATCGGATACCAGGCGCAGACGGAAGCGCCCCCATAGACAGCGCCCAGCGCCGCCGCCGAATTGCCCTCGATGAAAATGCGGTCGCCGACCCTGTCGGATTTCTTCACGGTCAGCGTGATCGGGCATTTCAGGTTCTGCAACGCCCAGTCGCGGCCGAGATGCAACGCGTGCACGTTGGACGCCAGCAGCTTTTCCTTGGTCTTGTACTGTTCGCCGATCAGTTGCTCGATCACCTTGGGATCGATCTCGAGCAGCGCCGACAGCGCGCCCAGATAGATGATGTTCTTGAAGAGCTGGCGCTGGCGCGGATCGGTATAGGTCGAGTTGGTGATGGCGGTCAGCGGAACGCCGATGACGGTGATGTCGTCGCGGAATTTCGATGCCGGCAGCGGCTTGGTCGAGTCGTAGAACAGGTAGCCGCCCGGTTCGATCGAGGCGACGTCCCTGTCCCAGGTCTGCGGATTCATCGCCACCATCATGTCGACGCCGCCGCGGGCGCCGAGATGACCCTGTTCGGTGACGCGGACCTCGTACCAGGTCGGCAGGCCCTGGATGTTCGACGGGAAGATGTTGCGCGGCGACACCGGCACGCCCATCCGCAGGATCGAGCGCGCGAACAGCTCGTTCGCGCTTGCCGAGCCGGAGCCGTTGACGTTGGCGAAGCGGATAACGAAGTCGTTTACGCTGCTGATCGGACTTTGGACGGACATGATGAACCCGCTTGTGTCATCTCGATGAGATATTTCTGCATGTCCCACGCTCCGGTGGGACAGCGCTCGGCGCACAGGCCGCAATGGAGGCAGACGTCCTCGTCCTTCACCATGACGCGTCCGGTCTTGAGATCGCTCGAGACGTAGAGCGCCTGGTCGTGATGGGGCGAGGGGGCCTTCAGCCGTGCGCGCAAGTCCTCCTCATCGCCGTTCTGTGTGAACGTAATGCAATCCATCGGGCAGATGTCGACGCAGGCGTCGCATTCGATGCACAGCGGGGTGTTGAACACCGTCTGCACGTCGCAGTTCAGGCAGCGTTCGGCTTCGCCCAGCGCGAGCTTGAGATCGTAGCCGAGTTCGACCTCCGCCTTGATGTCGCGCAGCGCGATCGCCTTGTCCCGATGCGGCACCTTGAAGCGCGCCGCCCCCGAGATGTCGTTGTCGTAGCTCCACTCGTGGATGCCCATCTTCTGGCTGGAGACATGGACCTCGGGAAGGGGACGCTCGCTGATGTCTTCGCCTGATAGCAGCTTGTGGATCGACAGCGCGGCGTCATGACCGTGCGCCACCGCCCAGATGATGTTCTTCGGGCCGAACGCCGCGTCGCCGCCGAAAAACACCTTCGGATGCGTTGAGGCGAAGGTCTTTTCATCGACCTTCGGCATATTCCATTTGTCGAATTCGATGCCGATGTCGCGTTCGATCCAGGGAAACGCGTTTTCCTGTCCCACCGCGACCAGCACATCGTCGCATGCGATGGTCTGGTCGGGCTCGCCGGACGGCACCAGGCTGCGCTTGCCCTTGGCATCGTATTCGGCGCGCACTTTCTCGAAGGTGACGCCGGTCAGCTTGCCGTTCTCGTGCACGAACGCCTTCGGCACCATGAAGTTGAGGATCGGAATGTCCTCATGCATCGCGTCGTCCTTCTCCCAGGGCGACGCCTTCATTTCCTCGAAGCCGGACCGCACGATGACCTTGACGTCTTCGCCACCGAGCCGGCGGGCGGTGCGGCAGCAATCCATGGCGGTGTTGCCGCCGCCCAGCACGATCACACGTTTGCCGATCTTGTCGACGTGGCCGAACGAGACTGACGACAACCACTCGATACCGATGTGGACGTTAGCGGCGGCTTCCTTGCGGCCCGGAATGTTGAGTTCGCGTCCGCGCGGGGCGCCGGAGCCGACGAACACTGCGTCGTAATTCTCGGCGAGCAGCTCCTTCAGGCTGTCGATGCGATGGCCGCCCTTGAACTCGACACCCAGGTTGAGGATGTAGTCGGTCTCTTCATCGACAACGGAATCGGGCAGGCGGAATTTTGGAATCTGTGTCCGCATCATGCCGCCGGCTTTGGGGTCCTGATCGAACACCGTGCAGAGATAGCCGAGGGGGCTAAGGTCGCGCGCGACCGCGAGCGAGGCGGGGCCTCCGCCAATCAGCGCGATACGCTTGCCGTTCTTCGGTGCGGGCCGCGGCATGCGGTGTTTAACATCGTCCTTGAAGTCGGCGGCGACGCGCTTGAGGCGGCAGATCGCGACCGGATTTTCCTCGACGCGTCCGCGCCGGCAGGCGGGCTCGCAAGGACGATCGCATGTGCGTCCAAGAATTCCCGGAAACACATTCGATTTCCAGTTGATCATGTAGGCGTCGCTATAGCGGCCTTCGGCGATCAGTCGGATGTATTCAGGAACCGGTGTGTGTGCCGGACAGGCCCATTGGCAATCGACGACTTTGTGGAAGTAATCTGGTGCCGAAATATCAGTCGGTTTCATTCCCACCCGTCCGCGCGGAGCAAGGATCCGCGAGGCCTTTCAATGTCGAACGAGCGCTTGGAATGACGCTCTTCTTGTTTTCAAATTGCATCATTGGCTTAAACTATTAGAGCCATTCCAGTGTGGGCACAAAGCCAAATTTTGTTGATCCCCATTGGCCGT
>JBQCIZ010000011.1:0-2928 GCA_051953235.1 Nitrobacter sp.
CGAAGGCGACGATCGGCGTATCCGGCCCGACCAGCACCTTCTTCTCGCCGTCCTTGTATTTCAGCGTCAGCGATTGACCGTCGTTGGCGGCGGCCGTCGTGCGATCCACGGTCGCGTTGGTCATGGAACTCCTGGGCAGCAGGTCGTAGGGCCGCGAGCCTTCGCCGGCGCCGCGCATATTTTCGGGGAAGACGTGAACCTCGACCGCTTTCTCCGTGCCGTCGGCCTCGGGCACGCTGGTGGCGCCGACGAACGAGCCGACCTTGATGTTGGCGAGCGACGTTTTAGCGACGCCGGTGACGCCCACGCTGCCGGTCATGTGCAGTTTGACGTTGCTTCCCTCGCGCGATTTCACCGTCATCGTATCGCCATCGACGGATTCGATGGCGCCACGGACGAGAGAGGGTTGCGGTTGCTGAGCGAATGCAGGGAACACGACTGCCGTCAGTGCGACTGCGGCAAACAAACGGTACAGATTGGAACAGCGAGGCATGCGAGCACCTCCTTGAGGCTTGAATAACCTCGGACACCTCTCATGTTCGATTATTTCGCGCTCAACCCTTTGTGAGATCGGCCTCGACCATCGCGCGCAGTTCCGCCGTCACCGAAGGGCGCTGACCGAACCATAGTTCGAAACCCCGCACCGCCTGATGCAGCAGCATGCCGAGACCGTCGGCCGTTTTCAGCCCGCGCGCCTTCGCCGCGGCAAGCAGCGGCGTTTCCAGCGGCACATAGACGAGATCGGCGACCACAGCATCGGCTGAGAGCGGCGCGAGATCGATCTCAAGAGGCGGCTGCCCTTTCATGCCGAGCGAGGTAGTGTTCACCAGAAGTCCGGCACGCGGCAACACGTCGCCGATCCTGTTCCACGCGATGGGCCTGACCTTTGCGCCAAATTGATCCGCCAGCGCCTGCGCCCGTTCGATCGTGCGGTTGGCGAGATGGATGCGCGTGATGCCGCGCTCGATCAACCCGAACACGACCGCGCGCGACGATCCGCCGGCGCCGAGCACCAGCGCCTCTCCGGCACGATCCCAGCCCGGCGCGCTGGCGTCGAGATTGCCGACGAACCCTTCGACGTCGGTGTTCGTGGAGCGCAGCGTTTCGCCGTCGTAATAGAGCGTGTTGGCTGCGCCGACGGCTTTCGCGCGCGCGTCCGGCTCGGTGAGTTGCAGCGCGCGCTCCTTGTGGGGGATCGTGACATTGGCGCCGACAAAACCGTGCTTCGAAAGATGCTGGATGAACTCCGCGACTTCCTCCGGCGGAACGGCTTCGATGTTGTAGCCGCCATCGATGCCGAGGGCGCGCAGCCAGTAGTGATGAATCAGCGGTGATCGCGAATGCGCAGCCGGCCATCCGATCAGGCATGCGGCGCGGGCTTTGGTCTCGGCTGTCATCGGCAATCCTGTCGGACAGTCGCCTGACATCAGACGACACCGCCGGATCAGATCATGCAAGCCATGCCTGCTGTCAATGCCACAGGTGGCGACGCGGCCGAGGATCGTCCGCCCGGACGATGGCGCGCGAGGTCACACCACCGACAGCACGCCCTTCGCGGCGGCCGGAGCATCCGACGCCTTGATGTCGGCGACGGCGCGCGCGATGGTTTCGCGGAATTTCGCGCGCGGCGGCCGGACACCGTAGGTCAACAGGGTCCGGCGCACCGACGGCGACGCGCCGGTGATGAACAGCCTGATGCCCTGCCGCTGCGCCTTCACGGCGACGCGATTGATGGTGTTGGCGGCCGAGGAGTCCAGAAACGGCACCGCGGCGAAATCGACAATGAAGGCCCGGTGGTGAACGGCGATCTCATCGAGCAGCGATCCGATCGAGGACGCCGCGCCGAAGAAGAACGCGCCGGTGATGCGATACACCACGATGTCGGGATCGGTCGCCAGCGCGGCGTCGTACGGCTTGCGGTCGCCGTTGGCGTCGTCCGCCTTGTCTTCCACGGCCAGCGGCGGCGCGGTCTCGATGCTCGTGGTCTGCGCCATGCGATGGATGAACAAGACCGCGCCGAGCGCGAAGCCGACCAGGATGCCCTCGGTGAGGTCGCGGAAAATCGTCAGCAGGAACGTGGCGAGGAGCACGGTCGCATCGCCCCAGGACGAGCGGATCAGGGTGGCGAACTCATGCTTCTCGGCCATGTTCCAGGCCACCACCGCAAGCACCGCGGCGAGCGCCGCCAGCGGAATGTAGCTCGCGAGCGGCGCCGCGATCAGCATGAACAGCATCAGGAATGCCGAGTGCATCATGCTGGCGAGCGGCCCGTGGGCGCCGGCGCGGATGTTGGTCGCGGTGCGCGCGATCAGACCGGTGACGCAGATGCCGCCGAACAAGGACGACGCGATATTGGCGACGCCCTGCGCCACCAGTTCGCAATTCGAGCGATGCCGCCGCCCGGTCATGCCGTCGGCCACCACCGCCGACAGCAGCGACTCGATGGAGGCCAGCAGCGCGAAGGCAACAGCGTCGGGAAACACCTCCTGCACTTTGGCAAGCGAAATCGCAGGCAAGACCGGCCACGGCAGTTCGCGCGGAATGCCACCGAACCGCGTGCCGATGGTTTCGACCGGCAGCCCCAGCGCCCAGACCGCCAGCGACGCCACGGCGACGCCGATCAGCATGCCGGGCCAGGACGGCCGCCATCGCTTCAGCGCGACGATCAGGCCCACGGTGACGGCACTGACCGCAACCGCGGACATGCTGATGGTCGAACTGGCGTGGACCAGCGCTTCGAGCTTCGGCAGCAGCGGACTTGGTTCCTTCGCCAGCGTGATGCCGAGAAGATCCTTGATCTGGCTTGCGAAGATGATGACGGCAATGCCCGCGGTGAAGCCCACCGTGACCGGATAGGGAATGAACTTGATGTAGGTGCCGAGCCGCAACAGGCCGGCGACGACCAGAAACACGCCGGCCATCAGCGTC
>JBQCIZ010000012.1:0-7930 GCA_051953235.1 Nitrobacter sp.
CCAGAACAGACGTTTGCCAGGCTTGACCGCATCGTCCCTTTCCGCACCGTTTCAACAGGCAGCAGAGCCATGAAGATCATTCGCGCGGCCGCATTTCTGATCGCTCTGCTGTCGTGGATGCCGCTTCACGCCGCAACACCCACGCCCGCTCCTGCAGACACCAAGGCCGCCAGCACCGCCCCTGCAAGTCCAGCGCCCGCTCCTGGGCCAGCCGAAGATCTGCCTGCCGTCGAAGCGCCGCAGTTTCCACAAGCGCAATCCAAGCTCGACGACTGGAAGCAGACGCTCGATCAAGTCGAGGGAGCGCTGCATAGTCGCACCATCGACGACGCCACGTTGAACGATCTCCGGGACCGGGCCGCCGCGACGCAGACTGGCGCGCGCGCGCTAATCTCGGGCGTGACGCCCCGGCTCGATGCCGCCACCGCGCGCGCAGCCGAACTGGCACCGAATCCCAAGGCCACGACAAAGCAGTCATCCGACGTCAAACTCGAGCGCGCCAAGCTGCTCGCCGACATTGCCGCCCGGCAGGATCTCATTCAGCAGGCCAAGCTCATCAATGTGCGCGCTCAGCAATCGCTCGATACGATTTCCGACCGGCGCCGCACGATATTCGCCAATTCGGTGCTTCAACGCTCCGTGAGTCTGATCAACCCGACGTTCTGGGTCACGGTCGCAGCCGCCGTGCCTGCTGCGACCGGACACCTGATCGATCTCCTTTTCGGTTGGGCCCGCCTGCTGATCTCGCAACCGCTTCGCGCAGTATCAGGCCTGGTGATCGCTGCAATCGTGGTGCTGGGATTTTTCCTGTCGCCGGGACGAAACTGGTGGTCGCGCTGGACAACACGTGACCCCGACGTCGCAAATCCGAGCCCTCTGCGAAAAGCGGGTTCGGCTGCCGCCATCGTCCTGGTGAACACGGCGCTGACCGGCGTCGCGCTGCTCGTGCTCTATCAGGCACTTATGGCGCTCGGCGTTCTGCCCGACGACATCAATCCCGTCGTTCGTGCGTTTTTCTTCGTCATCACCTTCGGCGTCTTCTTTGTTCGCGTGACCACGGCGGTGCTTGCACCGGGACGCCCGACATGGCGGCTGATCCAACTCGAAGACGACGCGGCCGATGGCATGGTCCCCTTCTCCGTTCTGATGGCGGTGGTCGCCGGCTTCGGTGCCGTGCTGGACGCAACAAATCTTGCGATCTCGGCGCCTGCCGAACTTTCGGTCGCAAGCCAGGGCGTCGTAGCCATCGCAAAGGCGCTGCTTTTCATGGGCGTGTTGCGCGTCGCCGCGGGTAACGACGCCGACGACGAAGCCTCTCCACCACCGAAAAGGTCGGCATGGCATCTGCTGATTCCCGTCGGCTGGGTCATGACCGCCGCCGCGATCCTGGGCCCACTCGCCGGCTACGTCGCATTCGGCCGCTTTCTTTCGATCGAAATGGTCGTGATCGTCACCGTGCTGATGAGTTTCGTGCTGTTGAGCCAGTTTGCGGCCGCCCTGATTGGAGCAACGTTTGCCTTTCATGGCGCGATCGGCCGCTTCCTGCGACAGACCGCGGGACTCGGCAGTGCCGCCGTACGCCAGATCGCTGCAGTGCTGGGCGGCCTCGTTCAACTCTCGCTGATCGGGCTTGCCGCCTTTATCGTCCTCACGACGTGGGGGGTTCATTCCGACGACGTCGTCGGCTCGATGTCTTCCGCCTTCTTCAGTTTCACCGTCGGCAACATCACCATTTCGCCGTCGGCGATTCTCGGCGCAATCGTCGTCCTCATCATCGGTATCATCGCCACGCGTGCGCTTCAGCGATGGCTGGAGGAGCGTTTCCTTCCGGAAACCAATCTCGATACCGGCGTCCGCAGTTCGATCGGCACTGGCGCAGGCTACATCGGCGTCATCCTCGCCGCCCTGATTGCGCTCTCGTATGTCGGGCTCAACCTGCAGAATGTCGCGATCGTCGCCGGCGCCCTGTCGGTCGGCATCGGCTTCGGACTGCAATCGATCATCAACAACTTTGTCTCCGGCCTCATTCTGCTCGTGGAGCGTCCGATCAAGGTCGGCGACCGCATCGAGGTCGGCACGCGCATGGGCGTGGTGAAGCGCATCAATGTGCGCGCCACCGAAATCGCCACCTACGACAACCTGTCCGTGATCGTGCCCAACGCCGACCTCATCAGCGGACAAGTGGTCAACTGGATGCACGGTAGCTATTCGGCTCGACTGTCGGTCGCGGTCGGCACCTCCTACGACGCCGATCCTGACAAGGTCATTGCGATCCTTCTCGATATCGTCGCGCAGAACCCGCGTGCACTGAAATCACCGGAGCCGTTTGCCATTCTCAACAATTTTGGAGCTGACGCGCTGGAATTCACAGTGTTCTTCCATGTCGCACATATCGGCGTCGACGCCGGTGCAGCCAACGAAGTCAGACTCGAAATCCTCCGGCGGTTCCGCAAGGAAGGAATCGAGATCCCTTACGCCCAGCGGGATTTGCGGGTGCGTGATCTGGATCGTATCGAAGCGCTGGTCCGCGAGATCGGCAACCCCAAACGGACCGGCGAAGCGTAGCCAATCCGAGTCATTGCCTCACGGACGCAGGTCCATGTCGATGCGGATGAAATCGCCGCGATAGGTGACTTCGCCAAGATAGATCACGGTCCGGTCGGACGCCGTGAAAACGCGGCGAACCTCGGCGACCGGCGAATTCAGCGGAATCTGCAGCAGTTTCGCTGCCTCCAGATCGGCGGTGCCGATGGTCAGGGTTTGCCGCGCGCTGGTGATCCGGGGATCGCGGAGATCCTTCAGAATCGGAATGACCGTCTCGTTGCGAAAACGTTTCGGAAATTTGCGGAACACCGTCTCGTCAAGATAGATCGAGATGATGCAATACGGCTGCTTGTCGCGCGAATGAAGCCTGCGCATGAAGACGTATTTCGCAGCCGGCTTGCCGTCCTGGGGAAACAGCGGCGCATCGGTGCGGCTTTCCGAGATGTTGATGATCTCGGGCGAGGTATCGCGATAGACCTCGGCAAGATCGGACAGGGTCGTTTCGACCTTGAGCCATCGGTCCTGCTTCAGCGTGCCGATGACAAAGGTGCCACGGCCCTGCTGAGCGGCAATGATGCCGTCCTGCGTCAGAAGCTCGACAGCCTGCCGGATGGTCACGCGCGACACGCCAAATTCCGCCGCGAGCAATTCGTTCGCCGGCAGTCGATAACCCTGGCTCCAGATGCCGCGCGCGATCCGTTGCCGGAAGATGTCGGCGATCTGGGCGTATTTCGGGACGTGACTGTCCGAGATCAAATCCATCCCGCATTCTCCGCGTCCAATCCAGCGTTCCACTCCAGAGATTGCGTTCACTGGCCAATGAACGTCAATCTCCTTGCCCTCTAGGACATGACGAGGGCAGCGCCTCGTTCGCCGATCATCAGGCTCGTCGCGTTGGTGTTTGCCGACGTGATCTGCGGCATGACAGACGCATCGATCACCCGCAGCCCATCGACACCGCGGACCCGAAGCTGCGAATCGAGAACGCTGGCGTCGTCGCTACCCATCCGGCAGGTGCCGACACAGTGAAACACCGTTCCGCCGGTGGTGCGCGCAAAATCCCACAGGCCGGCATCGGTATTAACGGCCTCGCCTGGCACCATCTCGACATCCCAGAGATCGCGAAACGAACGTTGCCGGAAAATCGCGCGCAGGATCTTTAATCCACCGACCAGCGTTTTGCGATCGATCTCCTCGGCAAAATAATTCGGCTCGATGCGCGGCTGCTCGAACGGATCGGTCGAACGGATGGCAAGATGGCCTCGCGATTGGCCGTGGCACTGCCAGGCAGACGCTGTGAAGCCGGAATAGTCGTGCAGGGGATCGCCAGGTTTATCCACCGAGAGCGGCATGACATTGAACTGAACGTCCGGGCGGCCACCGCGCGCGAATTCAGTGCAGGCGGCGCCACCGACCTGCCCCGCTCCGACCGTCAGCGGGCCATTGCCCGCGAGCAGCCACTGCAAGCCCATTTTGGCAAGCTCGACCGGATTGCGGACCTGATCGTTCAGGGAAATGCGATCCTTCAGCCGTACGATGAGACGCGCCTGATAGTGATCCTGCAGATTCCGTCCGACCTCGGGAGAATCGGCAATGACGGGGATGCCAAGTCCGCGCAGCAGGCTGGCCGGACCGACGCCCGACAGTTGCAAAATCTGCGGCGACTGCAATGCGCCGCCCGACAGAATGACCTCGCGGTCGGCCGTCGCGCTGCGCACCTGCCCCTTACTGATCCATTCGACGCCCGACGCCGCCTGCCCCTTGAAAAGAACCTTGCTGACCTGTGCGCCAGTGACGATCGTCAGGTTGGGCCGTTTCGCGGCAGGCTTCAAAAATGCCGATGCCGCGCTGGTGCGCCAACGCCGGCCAATTCCGAGCTGATAGGCGCCAACGCCGAACGTGCTTTCGCCATTGAAATCGGGATTGCGCGGCAAGCCGAACTCGACGCCGGCCTCAACCCATGCCGCCGAGGCCGGATTGTCGTTGCGCAGATCCGAAACGTCGAACTCGCCGAAGCCGCCGTGATACTGGTTTTCGCCGCCGCGATAGCGTTCGTAGCGGCGGAAGTACGGCAGCAGTTCGCGGTAGCTCCAGCCCTTCGCGCCGAGGCGGTTCCAGTCGTCGAAATCCTCGTGCTGACCGCGGATGAATATCAGACCGTTGATCGAGGACGATCCGCCGATGACGCGGCCGCGCGGCCAGAGAATCGTACGGCCGCCGGTTGTTTCGTTCGGTTCGGTGTTGAACAGACGGGAAAACCGCTCGTTATAGATCGTGCGATAATAGCCGACCGGCAGCTTCAGCCAGAAATTGCGATCGGAGCCGCCGGCCTCAAGCAACAGCACCCGGCACGATGGATCGGCGGACAACCGGTTTGCAACCACGCAGCCAGCCGATCCGGCGCCGACAATGATGTAGTCATAACCCTGTGCTGCCATACGCTGTCCGCCGGTTCAGACCGTCCGGTATTGTTCGATTGACGCAAGATCGGGCTCGATGCCAAGTCCCGGCGCATCGCCGAGCGTCACCGTTCCGTCGACGACGTTGACGACCGGCCCGCAAAAGCGGTCGCGGAGCGGGTTGTCGTTGGAATCGATTTCGAGCAGGCCTCCGCCGCCGACACCCGCCAGCAGATGCGCCGATGCCAACAGTCCTATGCCGCCGCCGAGATAATGCGGGCAGAACATCTTGCCCGCCTTCAGGATGTCGCGCGCAATGCCCGAACAGACACTGAGGCCACCCCACTTGGCGATATCGGGCTGAACCACGCCGAGAACGTTATCGCCGAGTACCTGCGCGAAACCGGCACGGCTTGCGACATTCTCGCCGGCCGCGAGCGGCATCGGCAGGGCACCGCGCAAGTCCTGCCATTCCCGCCACGGCCGGTCGGCGCGGATCGGCTCTTCGAGCCACGTCAGATCGAACTCGGCAAAGCTCTGCGCAATCTGCAGCGCCTGAGCCGACGACCATGCCTGATTGGCGTCGGCAGCAAGTAAGCCGCTCCCGACAAGTTTGCGCAACGCCGCGAGATTGGCGCGATCCGCCGCAGGCTCAAAGCCGACTTTCAGCTTCAATGCACGGTGGCCGCGGCGCAACGCCGCTTCGGCGATCCATTCCGATCCGGTGGGATTGATGCCGCTGGAGTAGACCCGGATCGTTGCACCGTTACCACCCAGCAGCTTCCAGAGCGGCGTCCGCTGACGGCGCGCATACAGATCCGAGACCGCCAGGTCGATACCCGCAATCGCCTGTGCGAACGGCCCCGGCTCTCCGGACTGCAGCGCAAGCACCGACGTGCCCTGTGTCAGCTTCTCGAAAACCTCGGAGGGCTCGGCAAAGGCGGTTTCGACAATCGCCGGCGCCAACACTTCATTGATGAGGCGCGCGCGATGTTCCGCTCCCGATGAGGGAAAATTCGACCAGGCTTCCCCCCAACCCACCTGTCCGTCCGTGTCTTCGACGCGAACGAAGACCGCCGGTCGATTCAGCATTCGCCCGAACGACGTCACCACCGGCGTGGACAGCGGGTAGCGGTAGCACAGGGCGTGAACGCTGCGGATGGTGAAAGGTGGCGATGCCATCGAATGGATCCGGAGCGCCTGGGTTGGGAAGCGGCGCCTCTTGTATGGTCATCCTATTTATAATATGACTTGGGTCGTCGCAACCGCAATTACGCCGGACACAGCATGAAGGGACGCGTCGTGAGGCGCTTTTTATTGGGGCTTGCGCCGTGGGTCGGCGTGATCCTGATCTGGTACGGCGTTCGCCTCAGCGGCTTCGTCAACGAGTCCCTGATTCCGGCTCCGCATCAGGTTGCGAAGAAATTCGTCGAACTGCTGCTGCACGAAAACCTGCTGCTCGACATCTATATCTCAAGCCAACGGGTTTTCCTCGGCGTTATCCTCGGCATCATGGCCGCGGTACCGGTCGGCTTCCTGCTCGGATGGTACAAGTCGGCGCGAACGTTCGCCGATCCGATGATCAACTTCTTCCGCGCATTGCCGCCAATCGCACTGATTCCGCTCGTGATCGTCTATTTCGGCGTCGATGAACTCGCCAAGCTCGTGATCCTGTTCTACGCCTCGTTCTTCTCCGGCGTGATCGTGATGTACGAAGGCGTCTCCCAGATTACGCCGCTCTATATTCGCGTTGCCAAGACGTTGGGCGCGGGTGAATTCGAGATTTTCCGCAAAGTCATCATTCCGCTGACCGTGCCACACATCCTAACAGCACTGCGTGTCGCGCTGGGCGTTGCATGGGCAACGCTGGTAGCATCCGAACTGATCGCGGCCCAGCGCGGCCTCGGCGCCATGATCCAGAACGCCTCGACCTACTTCCTGCTCGACGTGATCTATGTCGGCATCATCTGCATCGGATGCATCGCACTGCTGATGGATACCATCCTGCGGAAAATCAGCGCCCGCCTGCTGGTGTGGCAGGAGCGCGTGACCACATGACCGCAGCAATTCTAAAGCCGAAGCGCGCGCAATTCGATCACGTCTCGCTCGCATTCAGCACGCCGAAGGGCCCGCTGCAGGTCGTCGAAGACGTCACCTATGACATCCACGATGGCGACTTCATCGCGGTCATCGGTCCGTCCGGCTGCGGCAAGACCACCATGATGAGCATGCTGGCCGGTTTTCAGAAGCCGACCACGGGGCGCGTGCTGTTCGACGGTGCCGACGTCGGCGGCCCCGGTCCCGAGCGTGGCGTGATCTTCCAGGAGTACGGCGTCTTCCCCTGGCTCACGGTGAAACAGAACATCGCCTTCGGGCTTCAGCTCAAGGCGAACCGCGTTCCGGCATCGGAGCGCGACGCGATCTGCGCGCACTATCTCGAACTGATGGGACTCGCGGATTTCGCCAACTCCTATCCGAAACACCTTTCCGGCGGTATGCGGCAACGGCTCGCCATCGCCCGCGCCTATGCGGTGAAACCGCAGTTCCTGCTGATGGATGAACCGTTCGGCGCCCTTGACGCCCAGACCCGCGCCAACATGCAGACGCTGCTGCTGCAGGTGCTCGCGACCGAGGGCAAGACCGTCATGCTTATTACCCATTCGGTCGAGGAAGCGATCTATCTTGCTTCGCGCATCGTCGTGGTCACGGCGCGGCCGGCGCGCATCCGGGAAATCATCGACGTGCCCTTCGCCTACCCGCGCGATGTATCCATTCAGGAGCGTCCCGAATTCGGCGAATTGCGCAGCCACATTCGCGAACTGGTCATGCGGGAATACCAGGCACAACAAGCGCAGATGCGGCCGGTGTCTTTTTCGGAATAACTCGAACAACAAACGGAGGGAAATGCCATGGATCGACGACAATTTCTAACAACGAGCGGCCTTGCGCTGGGGAGCCTCGCGCTTGGCGCGCCGGCGATCGCACAA
>JBQCIZ010000013.1:0-10344 GCA_051953235.1 Nitrobacter sp.
GCGTCACGCGCTCAGGAGCGAGGACGCAGCGTCCAGCGAAACCGGCGCCTCGTCGAGCAGCAGCGAGATTGCCGGCTCCTCCCAGGAATCGCGCTTGACGCTCAATTTCGACTGATCCGACAGGCGATGCTCGAGGATGAACCGCGCCATCAACAGGCGTCTCGCGTCGCCACCCGCCTCGCCGAGGCGCGCGCCTTCATTGAGCATGAGAACGGCCGTCGCGATGTGATAGAGCGCCCCTGCGGCGGCGCGGGTGAAACGCTCGTTCTCGGGAGCGTCAGCGACTTCCTCCGCAAAATCGATGGCCTGTGCCAGAACGTTGCTGACGCGAGTACGGAATTGACCGGGCACGCTGCGTGCACCGGCGAGTTTCTCGCCAAGCTCGGCCGCGAGCTGCCGGTGCGCACGCTCCTTGCCGACGGCGCGCTGGATGACATCGAGCGCATTGACGCTACTGGTGCCGTCCCAGATCACGCCGAGATGGGCGTCGCGCACCAGCCGCGCATTGGGCCAGTCTTCGATGTAGCCGTTTCCGCCGCGCGCCTCCATCGCGGCCGTTGCGACGGCGATATTGTCGCGCGATGCGCGATATTTGCAGACCGGCGTGAGAATACGGACCACCTTCGCGGCATGCTCGTCGGATCTGGCGATCATGACCGAGGCCAACATCAGCGCCGAGAGCGATTGCTCGGTCTTGATCATCATCTTTACGAGTTGTCGACGCATCAGCGGATATTCGATCACGCGATGCCCGAACGCGTTGCGATGACGGGCCACCTGCAGCGCTTCGTTGAGGCAGCGCCGCATCATGCCGGCCGCCCGTGTGAGATGTGACACACGGCTGTAGTTCACCATCTCGAGCATCTGCTTCATGCCGCGATCGATCTGACCGAGATGCCAGGCGACCGCGCCATTGAAAATGATTTCGCCGCTCGGCATCGAGCGGCTGCCGAGTTTGTCCTTCAAACGCGCGATCCGATAGTTGTTGCGCGTTCCATCAGGCAGGTGTCGCGGCATTAGAAACAGACCGAGACCTCGCCCTCCGGCTTGGGCGCCTTGCGGACGGGCGAGCAGCACTGCCACATCGCCGTCGGTGTTGGAGCAGAACCACTTCTCGCCATAGAGCCGCCACTGATCGCCATCGCGAACCGCCATCAGTTCCGCCGCGCCGGCATCGGACCCGCCGATCTTTTCGGTCATGAATTGCGCGCCATACAGCAACTGACTCATGTCCTGGGTCAGCATCCGGTCGAGATAGCGCGCCTTTAATTCGGGTGTTCCGTAACGCGCCAGAAGGTCCGACGTGCAATCCGTCAGGTTGACGGGGCACAGCACACCGAACTCGGCTTGCGCAAAGAGATAGAAGAACGCCTGCTTGGCGACTGCGGGCATGATCTCGGGCCAGTCCAGCACGCCGGCGCGCTGCGTCATGGCGTGCATGCCAAATTGCCCGAAGGCGATGTTGCGGATTTCGTCGTAAGCCGGATGGGTTTCAATCCATTCGTTATCGCGGCCGTATTTGTCGCGGAAATGGAGTTGAGGCGGATGCTTGTCGGCGACATCCGCAAGCTCATTCAGTCGTCCGCCGGCAAGTTTGCCGAGCTTATGCAGGTGTGGCTCAAGATGCGTCCGCAGCGGCGCAGCCATATACAACGTCAGGAGATCGCGCAGGCTTCGATCGATCTCGTAGAAGTTAAGCCCGCTGCAATCCGGGGCGATGTGCTGGGACCGGCGTGCGGTGGCGGCGGGGCCAGCGAGAGCGGCGGGCTCGGCGAGGGGGGTGGGCGCTATGTAATTCATGCCGATAGAGTGCTTCGACTTTTTCGATTTCTCAAACGATTTGTTAGCCGGCTCGATTGAGTTATTCTCAATCCTATGCCGGTTCGCCATCTGCCCTCGCTTCATGCTGTCCGCGCCTTCGAGGCGACTGCCCGTCATTTGTCTATGACCTTGGCTGCGCATGAACTCGCTGTGACGCCCGGGGCCGTCAGCCGCCTCGTCAGGGCACTTGAGCAGGACCTCAAGGCGCCGCTCTTCGTGCGTAAGGCGGGCGGCCTCGAACTGACACCGGTAGGCCGGGTCATGGCGGATGGTGCGCGCGAGGCGCTCGACCGGCTTCATGAGGCGACGACTGGCGTGCGTCTGCGCCGGCATCGGCGCCTGTCGATCGGTGTCTACGGCCATTTCCTGTCACGGGCCTTGTTGCCGCGTCTGGATGACCTGACTTCGAGCCTGCCTTCGCTTGAGGTCGACGTACATACGAGCACCAACCCCCTCGATCTCCTGCCGACCCGTTTCGATGCCGTTGTTGCAGTCTCCGCGCTCGGACCTCAGGCCGGTCTCGTGGTCCGGCCCCTGATGCCGATCGTCACCGTGGCGGTTGCGTCGCCGCAACGGTTACAGGGCGGCCCGCTGGATTTTGCCCAGGTCCCGATGTTGCACACGCGTCCGCGCTCCGAAGATTGGCGCCGATGGCTTGATTTTGCGGGACTGAAGACGATCGCCGTGCGTGGCGGCAGCAGCTTCGAAAGTGCCAGCCAGACCCTTGAGGGCGCTGCGGCCGACCTCGGCGCCGCGATCGCGATCGAGGGCTTGCTGCAGCCCGACCTCGCGAGCGGCAGGCTCGCCATCGCGCATCCTGCGCGCCGGCCAACGACACGGTATTTCACGCTGCAATACGAAATGCGCCTGAGTGCCGACCCCTCGCTGAGTGCGTTCGCCGACTGGCTGTGCGGGCAATTCGAGGACGAGGCGCGGCTCGCGATGAGACCTGCCGCATCTTGACGCGTCAGCCTTCAGGAACGTCAATGTCATTGAAACGTCATCGAGCTAGCACATGGTTTGACACGGCGCGCACGGCTCTTGCCGCGCCTCGATGAAAGATGGACCAATACATCAATGGAATCCGCCCAAGCCATTGTTATTGAAGATAAAAGCCTGGAATTTCAGCCCGAGACCGCCATTCGCACCAGTCCGGAGCGTTTCATCAATCGGGAACTCTCCTGGCTGCATTTCAATCGCCGCGTGCTGGAAGAGTCGGTCAATGCCGGTCATCCCGCGCTGGAGCGCGTCCGCTTCCTGTCGATTTCGGCCAATAACCTTGATGAATTCTTCATGGTCCGCGTCGCCGGCATCAAGGCCCAGGTGCGCGAAGGGATTACGGAGCGCAGCCCCGACGGACTGACCCCGTCCGAGCAGTTGGTGCTGATCAACGAAACCGTCTCCAAGCTCGCGAGCGACCAGCAGGCGATCTGGCGCGATCTGCGCAACATGCTCACCGAGGTCGGAATTGTCCTGATCGATGGCAAGGATGTCACCAAGGCCGAGCGAACCTGGATCGAGGATCACTTCCTCCACAATATTTTTCCGCTCCTGACCCCGCTCGCGATCGATCCGGCGCATCCGTTTCCCTTCATTCCGAGCCTCGGCTTCACCATCGCGTTGCAGTTGGCGCGCGTTTCCGACGGCAAGCCGATGAATGCGCTGATCCGCATGCCCGGCAAGATCGACCGGTTTCTCCGCCTGCCGCCGACCGGCAAGGATGGCACGGTCAGGCTGATCACGCTCGAAGGCGCCACCAGCCTGTTCATCAACCGGCTGTTTCCTGGCTACACGGTCAAGGGGCAGGGCGCGTTCCGCATCATTCGGGACTCCGAACTGGAAATCGAGGAAGAGGCGGAGGATTTGGTTCGCCTGTTTGAGACCGCGCTGAAGCGCCGCCGCCGCGGTTCGGTGATCCGGCTCGAGATCGAAGCGGCGATGCCGGCCGAACTGCGTGAATTCGTGCAGCGCGCGCTATCGACGGCCGATGACGAGGTGCTGCTGGTCGACGGCGTTCTCGCCATGAACGAACTGTCGCAACTGACGCGGCTCGACCGGCCCGATCTCGAATTCGTGCCCTACGTTCCGCGCCATCCCGAACGTGTCCGCGATCACGGTGGCGATATTTTCGCGGCGATCCGGCAGAAGGATCTGATCGTCCATCACCCCTACGAGTCCTTCGATGTCGTCGTGCAATTTCTGCAGCAGGCGGCGCGCGACCCTGACGTCGTCGCCATCAAGCAGACGCTGTACCGCACCTCGAACAACTCGCCGATCGTGCGTGCGCTCGCCGAGGCTGCCGAAGCCGGAAAATCGGTGACGGCGCTGGTCGAGCTCAAGGCGCGGTTCGACGAGGAGGCCAATATCCGCTGGGCGCGCGACCTCGAGCGCGCTGGTGTTCAGGTCGTGTATGGCTTCATCGAACTGAAGACCCACGCCAAGCTGTCGCTGGTGGTGCGTCGCGAGGGTGGCACGCTCGCAACGTATGTGCACACGGGCACCGGCAACTATCACCCTGTGACCGCGCGCATCTATACCGATCTGTCCTATTTCACGTCCGACCCGATCATCGGCCGCGATGCCGCGCGCGTGTTCAACTACATCACGGGCTACGCGGAGCCGAGCGACATCGAGAAGATGGCGGTGTCGCCACTAACCTTGCGCAACCGCATTCTCGATCACATTCGCGGCGAAACCAATTTCGCCCGCCATGGCAAGCCGGCCGCGATCTGGATGAAGATGAATGCGCTGGTCGATCCCGATATCATCGACGCGCTCTATGAAGCGTCGCAGGCGGGTGTTGCGGTGGAATTGATCGTGCGCGGTATTTGTTGCCTGCGGCCCGGAGTTCCCGGTTTGTCGGACAACATCCGCGTCAAATCGGTCATCGGCCGGTTCCTGGAACATGGCCGAATCTATTCCTTCGGAATGGGTCAAAGCATGCCTGGACCGAAGGCTGCTGTGTATATTTCGTCGGCGGACATGATGCCGCGCAATCTCGACCGGCGCGTCGAGGTGCTGTGCCCGTTGCAAAATTCGACGGTGCATCAGCAGGTTCTCGAACAGATCATGGTCGCGAACCTGAAGGATACCGAGCAGAGCTGGCAGTTGTTGCCGGATGGATCGTCAACGCGTATGAAGGCCGCGAAGGGCGAAGAGCCCTTCAACCTGCATAATTACTTCATGACGAATCCGAGTTTGTCTGGCCGTGGAAAGTCGCTCAAGGAATCTTCGCCGCGCCGCCTCACGCGGCGCGCAGAGCGGCAGCCGCCGGGCTAAGAAGCTCGCGAAGACATCTTCGCGCACGCGCAAGCCGGCTTCTAGCGTCGCTGTCATCGACATCGGCTCCAACTCCGTCCGTCTCGTTGTTTACGAGGCGATGGAGCGGAGTCTTGTCTCGATCTTCAACGAGAAGACGTTGTGCGGACTTGGCCGGGAGGTTCAGTCCACCGGCCTGCTGGCAGCGGATGCGGTCGGCAAGGCGCTGACGGCGTTGCGGCGCTTTCATGCCCTGTGCAGGGTGATGAAGGTCGGCCGTGTTTATGCCATCGCGACCGCGGCCTGCCGCGATGCCAGCAACGGCCCGGATTTCATTGCGCGCGCCGAGCGTATCTGCCGCGTGCCGGTGGATATCTTGTCCGGACCGCGCGAGGCATATCTCGCCGCACTTGGCGTGGTGTCGGGCGTCCACAAGCCGGACGGCATCGTCGGCGATCTCGGCGGCGGCTCGCTCGAACTGACCGATGTGCGCGGCCGCCGCATTCGTCGCGGCGTCACGTTGCCTCTCGGCAGTCTCGCGCTGCAGGACGCCTCCAAGAAATCGCTGAAGCGTGCCGAGCGGATTGTGAAGACCGCGCTGTCGGGGGCGATGCCGCTCAAATCCGGCCGTGGCCGCACGTTCTATGCGGTCGGCGGAACGTGGCGGGCGCTGGCGCGGATTCACATCATCCAGAGCGGCTATCCCCTGCGGGTGATGCACGGATATTCGATCCCGGCGGCTGACGCGCTGAGCTTCGCGCGGCGGCTGCGGCGTTTGGCGGCCTCCCATACGCTGGCGGATATCGAAGCCGTCGCCGAGGCGCGGCAGCCCCTGCTGGCCTACGCCGCGCTCGTGCTGGAGCACGTCATCCAGGTCGCCAAGCCGAAGACCATCGTGTTCTCGACATACGGCGTGCGCGAGGGCCTGCTTTATTCGATGCTTCCGAAGGCGGAGCAGGAAAAGGATGGGTTGATCTGCGCGGCGCAGACGCTGAACGGACTGTTGTCCCGCTCGGCGCGTCATGCGGAAGAGCTGATCGGATGGGCCGATCGTTTCGTGCGCATCGCGAAGCTGAGCGAAAGCGAAGACGAGCGGCGGCTGCGCCACGCGGCGTGCCTGCTCTCCGATATCGGCTGGCGTGTGCACCCGGACCATCGTGGCGAACAGACGCTCAGCCTGATCACGAACGGCAATTTCGGCGACGTCAGTCATCAGGGGAGGGCCTTCGTCGCGCTCTCTGTTTACTATCGATATGCAGGCCTGAACGAGGCAAATGAACCGCCGCCGGTGGTGCGCGAACTGGTGACGCCGGCGATGGATGAACGTGCGCGTCTGCTCGGTGCGGCCTTCCGTGTCGCGCATCTGATTTCCGCGGCACGGCCCGGAGTTTTGCCGGCCACGCACTTCAGGAGCACTGGGCGTAAGCTGAAGCTCGTGTTCGAGCATCGTATGGTCGATCTCGTCGCCGATCGCGTCGGCAGCCGCTTCAAGCAATTGACGCGACTGATCGGCCGAAGCGGATCGATCGTGCGGCGTTAACTCCGCTCCACACGCACCACGCGGCCCTTCTCGATCGCCAGCGCCAACTGGCCGTGCTTCAAGGCCAGCGCCGCCTCGCCGAACAGTTCGCGCCGCCAGCCGTGCAGTGCGCCAACGTCAGCCTTGTCGTCGGCGGCGATCTGCTCGAGGTCATCCACCGTCGCGATGACCTTGCTGGCGACCGCATGACGCTCGGACGTCATCCGCAGCAGGACCTTGAGCAGTTCAACGATGGCTGCGCCGTTGGAGTTGTTTCGCGGCTTCTCGATCTTCGGCAGCGTGTGGGGATCGCGGGCAAGCCCACGCTGGACGGCGGCGACGATATCAGCGCCCCATTTTGATTTCTCAAAACCCTTGGGGAGCGAGCGCAGCGTCGCGAGCCGTTCGAGGCTGGTGGGAGCGTGTGTCGCAATATCGCCGACCGCGTCGTCTTTCAGAACGCGCGATCGCGGAACGTCGCGGCGCTGGGCCTCCTGTTCGCGCCAGGCCGCCACTTCCATCAGCACGGCGAGATCCTTGGGCTTGCGAACCCGGCTTTTCAGCCGCTCCCAGGCGCGTTCCGGATGGAAGTCGTAGGTTTTCGGTGAGGTCAGGACCTCCATTTCCTCGCTGACCCAGTCGCTGCGGCGACGCTTCTTGAGATCGGCGTCGAGGGCAGCAAACACATCGCGGAGATGGGTGACGTCGGCGACCGCGTATTCGAGCTGGTCATTGGTCAGCGGCCGGCGCGACCAGTCGGTGAAGCGGTGGGTCTTGTCGGGGCGGTGCCCGGTGACGCGTTCGACCAAGGCGTCGTAGGCGATGCTGTCGCCATAGCCGAGCACCATGGCGGCGACCTGGGTGTCGAAGATCGGATGCGGAATGATGCTGGCCTGATGCCAGATGATCTCGATGTCCTGCCGCGCCGCATGGAAGACCTTCAGGATGGCTTCGTTCGACATCAGGTCGAAGAAAGGTTTCAGGTCGATTCCGTCGGCCAGGGCGTCGACCACTACGGCCTCATCCGGGCTCGCCATCTGGACCACGCACAGCAGGGGGTAATAGGTCGTCTCGCGGAGGAATTCCGTATCGACGGTGATGACGGGGTGTTTGGCGAGGCGGGCGCAGACGGACGTCAGCTCGGCAGTGGTCGTAATCAGGTCCATGAACGCTCCATAACCCTTCTTTTTGGCCTTGTCGCCCTGCTTTCGGTATGGAGCACCCTTGTTTTTCCCGCGCTTTTCCGGTCAAAAACGGCCCTCCAGACCGCACTAGCAGGTTCCGTCATTCGGTTGCCGCGCCCTTCAGGCTCGGGTAAACCCGGACGCCTTCGCTGGCCCGGTCAAACCACTGATTCTCGCTAGATTCGGCCTCTGACACAGTCTTTCAGGATTTCCATGCATCGCTATCGGTCCCATACCTGCGGCGCGCTCCGCGACAGCCATATCGACCAGACGGTCCGCCTGTCCGGCTGGTGCCATCGCATTCGCGACCATGGCGGGGTGCTGTTCATCGACCTGCGCGACCACTATGGGCTGACCCAGTGTGTGGCCGATCCGGACTCGCCTGCATTCAAGGAAGCGGAGAAGCTGCGCGCGGAATGGGTCGTTCGGATCGACGGCAAGGCCCGACGCCGCCCTGCCGGCACCGAGAACCCGGAACTGCCGACCGGTCAGGTCGAGGTCTACATCACCGAGATCGAGGTGCTGGGCCCGGCTGGCGAGTTGCCGCTGCCGGTGTTTGGCGAACAGGAATATCCTGAGGACATAAGGCTTAAGTACCGTTTCCTCGACCTGCGTCGCGAGAAGCTGCACCAGAACATCATGACTCGTGGCGCGATCGTCGATTCGATGCGCAGGCGCATGAAGGAGCAGGGCTTTTTCGAATTTCAGACGCCGATCCTGAGCGCTTCGTCGCCGGAAGGGGCGCGCGATTTCCTCGTGCCGAGCCGTATCCATCCCGGCAAGTTCTACGCGCTGCCGCAGGCGCCGCAGCAGTATAAGCAGTTGCTGATGATGTCGGGCTTCGATCGCTACTTCCAAATCGCACCGTGTTTTCGGGACGAGGACCCGCGTGCCGATCGCCTGCCAGAATTCTATCAGCTCGATGTCGAGATGAGCTTCGTTACCCAAGACGATGTTTTCGCGGCGATGGAACCGGTCATTACTGGGGTGTTCGAGGAATTTGCGAACGGCAAACCGGTCACGAAGGGTTGGCCGCGCATCGCGTTCGCTGACGCCATTCGCAAATACGGCACCGACAAACCCGACCTGCGCAATCCGCTGCTGATGCAGGATGTGTCCGAGCATTTCCGAGGCTCCGGTTTCAAGGTGTTTGCGCGGGTGCTGGAAGACACCAAGAATCAGGTCTGGGCGATTCCCGGTCCGGGCGGCGGCAGCCGCGCGTTCTGCGATCGCATGAATTCCTGGGCGCAGGGCGAAGGCCAACCCGGTCTCGGCTACATCATGTGGCGTGAAGGCGGCGAGGGTGCGGGTCCGCTCGCAAACAACATCGGCGGGGAGCGCACGGCGGCGATCCGCGCGCAACTCGGATTGAAGGAGGGCGATGCCGCTTTCTTCGTCGCCGGCGATCCCGCGAAATTCTGGAAGTTCGCAGGCGTTGCCCGCACCAAACTCGGCGAAGAGCTGAACCTGATCGACAGGGAGCGGTTCGAACTCGCCTGGATTGTTGATTTCCCGATGTATGAATACGATGAGGAAAATAAGAAAATCGACTTCTCGCACAACCCTTTCTCGATGCCGCAGGGTGGCCTTGAGGCGTTGCGGTCGCAGGACCCGCTGACGATCAAGGCATTCCAGTACGACATCGCCTGCAACGGCTACGAGATGGCATCAGGTGGTATCCGAAACCATCAGCCGGAAGCGATGGTGAAGGCGTTCGAGATCGCGGGTTATGGGGAGAGCGATGTGGTCGAGCGCTTCGGTGGAATGTACCGCGCGTTCCAGTATGGCGCGCCGCCCCATGGCGGCATGGCCGCCGGGCTTGAGCGCATCGTCATGCTGCTGTGCGGCACCAACAATCTGCGCGAAATCTCGCTATTCCCAATGAATCAGCAGTATGTGGATTTGCTGATGGGCGCGCCGTCCGACATCACGCCGAAGCAGTTGCGCGAACTTCATATCCGGCTCAATCTGCCGCAGAATTGATCGAGGGAAGGCCGGCCGCTGAATGCGTATTCGGGGCTGAAGAAAGCTGCGGGGGTAGAAAGCGTGTCGTCTTCAGAAGATCTTCGGTCAGCAGCGCTCGCCTATCATCGCCTTCCGCGGCCTGGCAAGGTGGAAGTTCAAGCCTCCAAGCCTCTCGCCAATCAGCGCGACCTTGCGCTCGCTTACACGCCGGGCGTCGCCGCCGCCTGTGAGGAGATCGCTGCCAATCCAGCCGAAGCCGCCTCACTGACGAGCCGTGCCAACCTTGTTGCTGTCGTTTCCAACGGCACGGCCGTCCTCGGTCTCGGCAACATCGGCCCACTGGCGTCGAAGCCCGTGATGGAAGGCAAGGCGGTTCTTTTCAAGAAATTCGCCGGCATCGACGTATTCGACATCGAGATCGCAGCCGACACCATCGAGCGTGTGGTGGAGACCGTGGCTGCTCTGGAGCCGACCTTCGGCGGCATCAATCTCGAGGACATCAAGGGTCCGGAATGCTTCGAGATCGAGGAGCGGCTGAAGGCTCGGATGAAGATTCCGGTCTTTCACGACGATCAGCACGGCACTGCAATCATTGTC
>JBQCIZ010000014.1:0-7695 GCA_051953235.1 Nitrobacter sp.
CGCTCGCTTGCGCAAGGCGGCATTGTCGCGCAACTCCGGATGGTCGTCGCGCAAGAGCTCGCTGATGCGCGCGCGCGTCTGCGACCAGACCTTCGGCCCGAGCGCCATGAAGGCGTTGAGCGACGGTTTTGCGAACACGCAGCGTTCCGCACCGGTGCGGATTAGCCCTTCCGACTCCAGCAGCGCCAGATCGAGCACATAATCGCCGATGGCGACGCCGACCCGCAGAGTCGGCGACTGCGCCGTCGAGAACACGCCAAAGGGCAAGTTCTGGATCGGGAAGTCAGATGACGGATCGACGGAGATAAAAGATTTCAGCTTGGGATCGTTGGGATGGGACAAATCACTCTCCGTTTAATGAGGCGTCATGCCCGGCCTTGTGCCGGGCATCCACGTCTTGACCGTATGGAAACCAAGAGAGATGTGGAGGGCCGGGACAAGCCCGGCCATGACTAGAATCTGTATGCGCGCCCGTCACGGCTTGGTCGGATCGAACCGCTTCTCGAGTCCGTTCCAGCAATCGGCATAATCGTCCTGCAATGTCGCGGAGGTCGCGGCGTACTCGGTCACGCGCTGAGGAAAGCGCGTCTCGAACATGAAAGCCATGGTGCCCGTCAGCTTGACCGGCTTCTGTTCGCCGTTGCTGGCATGATCGAACGCTTCGCGATCCGGGCCGTGCGGCAGCATCTGATTGTGCAGGCTGATGCCGCCCGGCACGAAGCCCTGCGGCTTGGCGTCGTAGACGCCGTAGATCAGGCCCATGAACTCCGACATGATGTTCATGTGATACCACGGCGGACGGAAGGTGTTTTCGGCCACCGCCCAGCGCTCCGGGAAAATCACGAAGTCGATGTTCGCGGTGCCCGCCGTTTCCGACGGCGAGGTCAGCACGGTGAAGATCGACGGGTCGGGATGATCGAAGGCGATCGCGCCGACCGGTGAGAATGCGCGCAGGTCGTATTTATACGGCGCATAGTTGCCGTGCCACGCCACCACGTCGATCGGCGAATGCGGCAGCGTGGTCTTCCAGAGCGTGCCGCCCCACTTCACGAACAACTCGGTCGGCGTGTCCTTGTCCTCGTAGGCCGCGACGGGCGTTAGAAAATCGCGCGCGTTGGCAAGGCAATTGGCGCCGATCGGCCCTCGCTCCGGCAGCGTGAACGCACCGCCGTAATTCTCGCAGAGATAGCCGCGGGCCGCGCCAGAGGGAATCTCGACACGGAACTTGACCCCACGCGGAATCACTGCGATCTCGCCGGGCTCGATGTCGATACGGCCGAACTCGGTGACGAAGCGCAGATTGCCTTGCTGCGGCACGAACATCAGCTCGCCGTCGGCATTGTAAAACGCCTGATCGACCATCGATTTGGTGATGAGATAGACATGCGCGGCCATGCCGGCCTGGCTATTGGCATCGCCCGCCGTGGTCATGGTGTAGACGCCCTGCAGGAAGGTGACGTCGCCCTTCGGCATCGGCTGCGGATCCCAGCGCAGTTGCGCGATCGGCATTTCGTTCTCGAGACACGGCGCGGTGCGCCAGAATCCCATGTCGGCCTTGGTGAAGCGGCCGGAATGCTTGACCGACGGGCGAATGCGATAGAGCCACGAGCGCTCATTGGTGCCGCGCGGGGCGGTGAACGGCGAGCCGGACAGTTGCTCGGCGTAAAGGCCGTAGGCGCAGCGCTGCGGCGAGTTGCGGCCGATCGGCAGCGCGCCGGGCAGCGCCTCGGTCTCAAAACTGTTGCCGAAGCCGGACATGTAGCCCGGCGTGACCTGAGCGGAGGCGCGGCTGAGAACGTCGGGTGCGGTGTTGATGTTCATGACTATCCTCCTTGAAGGGTCGTCCACATTTCGCGATCGCGCTTGTCGGTCCAGATCACGGGATCGTCGATACCGGACGCTTCGTCGAACGCACGCGAGACGTTGAAAGGCAGGCAATGCTCGTAGATCGCAAAGCTGGAGAACTTCGGATCCATCACCTCGCGCGTTGCCGCCATGGTGTCCTTGAGGCCGCGGCCTTTGGCGACCGAAGACTCCGCCGCGCCGTAGAGCGTGGTGACGAAATCGCGCGTCATGGCGATGGCGTCGCGCACCATCGATTGACCGGTAAGCGCATCGCCGCGCCCAGGGGCCACGGCCTTCGGATCGAACGCGCGGATTTCGTTCAGCGTCGCCGGCCATTCGCGCAGGTGCGCATCGCCGCAGTAACAGGCCGAGTGATATTCGATGAGATCGCCGGAGAACATCACCTGCGCGTCCGGCACCCAGGCGACGATGTCGCCGGAGGTGTGACCGGCGCCGAGCTGCATCAGCCGCACCTCGCGCTTGCCGAGCCAGATCGACATGTCGCCTTCAAACGTCAACGTCGGCCAGGTCAGACCGGGAATGCTTTCGTGCCCCTCGAACAGGCGCGGGAAACGTCCGAACTCGGAATCCCAGTCCTGCTGGCCGCGCTCCTCGACCAGACGACGGGTTTCCTCCGACGCGACGATGGCTTGCGCCTTGTAGGCCGACGCGCCAAGCACACGCACGGCGTGATAATGCGACAGCACCACGTATTTGATCGGCTTGTCGGTGACGGTCTTGACCCGTTCGATCACCTTGTTGGCTAGCGCCGGCGTCGCCAGGGCATCGAACACGATGCAGCCGTCGTCACCGACGATGACAGCCGAGTTCGGATCGCCTTCCGAAGTAAAGGCGTAAAGATCGGGACCGATTTCGGAGAAGGTGATTTTCTTTTCCGTGAGATCGGTGGTGGACGCAAATCCTTTGGCCATCAGGTCAACTCTCTCGTTTCACTCTATTGCTGTTGCTGTTGTTGCTGCTGATCGGCAGCGAGAATACGCCGTTTCGCCAGCGCAATGGCGTCACGCAGCACGCCAATGTCGCCGATGTGATTGGCGAGAATCAGGACAAGCGCTGCGTCGAGGTCGCCGCTCTGGACGTCATCGAGCCCGCGATGCGCCTCCACGATCACGCGGAAGGCATCGTCAGGCTTTGCAAAATTCGAACTAGTCGACAGCGCCATGACCGCTCCTCAATTCAGGGCCGAGGCACGCGCCAGCGCCGCCTCGAGCGCCATGCGGGTCGGATGACGGAAGCGCGCGGCGACATAACCATCGGGCCGCAGCAGGTAAGCCGAACCGGGCGCGGCCTCATAGCGCGCCGCAAGCAATCCGGCCGGGTCGGCAAAGCCACCGTCGCCAACGTTGATGACGCTGACATCGTCAGGCACATCGGCGCTCGCACCATTGGCAAACGCCAGCACCGTGAACCGCGTTCCCGCCGCGACAAAGGCATCCGTCAGATACATCGGTTGCCCGCCGCGATCCCTAAGCGGCGCATCGGGCATCGACGTTCCCGGCCGCGCGCCGCCGCTCCAGGCATCCGCGTCCGGCGTCGACAGCGGCGTCTCGTATACGGACGGAACCGAGAGCCGGCCACCGTTGATCATGCGCTTGCCGAACTCGGTCTCCTTCGCCAGCGCCAGCACCGCCTTGCGCAGCCGCGCTTCCTGGTTCGTGGTGGGCGCCATGAAGTCGGTCGAGCGGGTGGACTCGCGGATGTTTTCGTCGGCCGCCGCGCTGCGTTCGATGTGATAGCTGTCAAGCAGCCGCTCCGGCGACAGGCCACGCAGCACGCGGTCGAGCTTCCAGCCGAGGTTCTCGGCGTCTTCCAGCCCGGAATTGGCGCCGCGCGCGCCGAACGGCGATACCTGATGCGCCGCGTCCCCCGCAAAAATCACCCGGCCGTGATGGAATTTCTCCATGCGCCGGCACTGAAACTTGTAGAGCGAGATCCATTCGAATTCGAACTTGTCGTGACCGAGCATGCGCGCGACGCGCGGCCGCACGTTCTCCGGCTTCTTCTCGATCACCGGATCGGCGTCAGGACTGAGTTGCAGATCGATGCGCCAGATATCGTCGGGCTGACGGTGCAGCAGCGCCGAGCGTCCGGCATGGAACGGCGGATCGAACCAGAACCAGCGCTCGGTCGGAAATTCCGCCGACATCTTCACGTCGGCGATCAGAAACTGATCCTCGAACACCTGGCCCGCGAATTCTGCGCCGACCAGGCGCCGCAACGATGAGCGCGCGCCGTCGCAGGCAACGAGATGACTGGCGGCAAGACGATACAGCCCATCCGGAGTTTCGATGGTCAGCACCACGTGATCGTTGCGCTGCTCCAGCGCCACCACCTTGTTGCGCCAGCGCAGATCGATCGCAGGCAATTCCTCGACGCGATCGACGAGATAAGCCTCGGCATAAAACTGCTGCAGGTTGATGAAGGCCGGACGTTTGTGACCCTCCTCCGGCAACAGGTTGAACTGATAGAGTTGCTGCTCGCCGTGGAAGATCTTGCCGACGCTCCACACCACGCCCTTGCCGACCATGCGGTCGCCGACCCCGAGCCGGTCCCAGAATTCCAGCGAGCGTTTCGAGAAACAGATCGCGCGCGAGCCTTCGCCAATGCGGTCGGCATCATCGAGCAGCACGACCTGCTGGCCGCGCTGCGCCAGATCGATGGCCAGCGACAATCCCACCGGCCCTGCGCCCACGATCACCGCCGGATGATAAGCAGGATCGGCTTCGCGCCGGTCCTGATCCGGGTGGTGACGGTAACCGAACTGGGTTTTGGCTTGCGTCATGACTGCTCGAGCCGAAAGATCGGGTTGACGCCAGATAGTTTCACATGCAACTATTTTGCCGTCAACTCAAAAATGCGCGAAACCGGATTGCAGAACTAATCAGGACACCTCGTGGCCCGCCTCGATCTTCTGAAATTCATGCCGTTCCGCCTCAGCCGCCTCGCGGCCGAGGTGAGTACGGCGCTGTCGAGCGAATACATCGAACAGTACGGTATCGACGTGCCGCAATGGCGCGTGCTGGCGACGCTCGGGTTTCGCGAGGAGCCGTGCAGTGCGCAATTCATTTCGCAATGCACAAGGACGCACAAGTCGACCATCAGCCGCGCCGTGACGGAGTTGCTCAAGAACAAGCTGATCGAGCGCGTGGAGAATGCGGACGACCGCCGCGAATTCCGGCTGCAACTCACCGCGAAAGGCACGCGGCTTTACGAGGAATTGATCCCGCGCCTGCTGCGAAGGGAGCAGGTCATGCTGGCCTGCCTGTCGGCGCAGGAGCGCAAGGACTTTGCGGCCGCACTTGGCAAGATCGAAGCAAGCCTCGATCTGGTCCAGACCAGTCAGCAGGCCAAGGCCAAGGCGGCGTACTAAAGTATGATGCGGTTGGGTTGAATAGATTTCTCGTCATGGCCGGGCTTGTCCCGGCCATCCATGTCTTTGAATTTGCGATGCCTTTAAGACGTGGATGCCCGGCATAAAGCCGGGCATGACGGATTTGCTTGAATGCATCCTGCGCTAATCATGAGGCAAACGAGCGTGACGGCGCCTTGTGCAGGGCGAACGCGTCGACACCGTCGCCTGAACGCGGATAGATTTCACTGACCAGCGGATCGTGCCCGGGAATGACGCGATCGGGATGGCCGGCAAGCCGATGCGCGATGTCCCAGGCATCGTACATGTCGCCGACATTATAGACGATCGAGAACGGACTGCGGCGATGCATGTTGGCGTAATAATGCGCGGCATCCGACGCCAGCACCACCGGCCCGCGCGCGGTCGGCACCCGAACGATCTGCAGCCCATCCGAGTGGCCGCCGACGCGATGCAGGGTAACGCCCGGCGCGATCTCGCCCTCGCCGTTATGGAAGGTGACGCGCTCGCCGAACACGTGCCGGACCATCAGCGTCACGTCTTCCACCGAAAATGGATGCCGCAGCACGCCATGGCACATGCAGCGGCCGGTGGCGAAGCTCATCTCGCGGTCCTGGATGTGGAATTTTGCATTCGGGAAGCGGTCGAGATTGCCGGCGTGGTCATAGTGCATATGCGTGATGACGACGTCCTTGATGTCATCGGCGCGAACACCGAATTTCGCCAGCGCGTCGGCCGGATTGAGCGTCAGCTTGCGGGCGCGCTGCTTGGCCGCGACTTCATTGAAACCGGTATCGACCAGGATCTGGCGGCCCTCGCCGCGGATCAGCCAAACGAAATAATCGAGATCGGACGCCGTGGTCTCATGCGGATCTGGCACGAGGAAATTCATGTGAGGCGTCCGCCCCGTCATCGTCGCGTAACGAATGGCGTAGATTTCATAGACGGGGTCCATTGGCGTCGTCTCCTTTTCCTCGCGCACTTGTCATCGCGCACTTGATCGGGCCGCAGCAAGCCACCCAGCCGCTTCGAGGTCAATCGGCTGTTCTGCCATCACGATGGCGACATGGGTCGTGGCATACGCATTGATGATTGAAGCGGTGGCACGCATTGAATACGCTTGAACGCGCCTCGGCCGGTTGGCGTCCAATCAATACGACCGGGCCTATACACCAACTCGATTTTGAAGCCCGGCACCTCTGTGATCTATATCACAGTAAGGGCGAACCACCCGGCACATCGTGCCCATGGTTGCCCGCATCGCGCGGCGAACCGGGAATTATAGGGAGATGATGATCATGCTGATTCAGACGATATCCGGAAGAGGCCTGCGGGCCGCCATCGTGGCGGCCGGTCTGGCCCTGATCGCCGTGCCCCATGGCGCCTCGGCTGGAGATCTTTCCGCGCAGCAAATCATCGACGGCCTGCGGGTGTCGAAGACACGAAGCCTGAGCGCACCCGCGCAGCCTGCGATGAGCGCCGGCGATCTCGCCTTCATCAAGAGCGTGCGCGGCAAGACCCGCTCGCTGTCGTCGGGCGATCGCGAACAACTCGCGGCCATCGCCGCGAAGCGTCCGAGCATCGACCTCGACATCAATTTCGACTTCAACTCCGCCGCCGTGACGCAGCGGGCTGAACCGCAGTTGAACAATCTTGGAAAGGCACTGACGAGCAACGAACTCGCAGGCTCCGTCATCATGCTCGGCGGCCACACCGACGGCAAAGGCTCCGACGCCTACAATCGCGACCTCTCCGAGCGCCGGGCCACCGCCGTGAAGCGGTACCTGACCGAGAAATTCCACATCCCCGCGGCCAATCTGGTATCCGCCGGCTATGGCAAGGAGGGTTACAAGAATCCCACGGACCCCTTTGCAGCGGAGAACCGCCGCGTCGAGGTCATCAACATGGCCGCGAAGGATCAAGCCGCGAATTAACGATGCGAGCACCGATACGACCGCATGGAGCCGCCGCTGCGGCTCCATGCGCGGATGGCTGAATGATGCCGAGAGAGCACGGATTTTCCGTGCGAGCACGATCAGTTGCCGCACCCTGCCGGTTGTTTACCACGCGACGATGAGCGGCGCGGCGCACGTTTGATAATGCGGATTGCGTGGGATAAGGTCGCTGTGGCGCGGACTGGATTGGGCGCCTGACTGGTTGGACTGGCGTCGTATGAATATTCGATTTGCTCTGCTGGCCGCGCTGATCCTGGCAATTGCGCCGGCGGCCCCCTCCTTCGCAGCCGAGAACAGTGGCTCACGGGTCGCGCTGGTGATCGGCAACGCCAAATACCCCGACAGCGAAGCGCCGCTCAAGGAGCCGCTCAACGACGTCCGCGATGTCGCCGATGAACTCAAGCATGACGGCTTCGACGTCGAGACCGGCCAGAACCTGACCGGCGAGGCCATGCGCCTCGCGCTCGGCCGGCTCTATAGCCGCATCAAGCCCGGCAGCACCGC
>JBQCIZ010000015.1:0-15700 GCA_051953235.1 Nitrobacter sp.
GCGCGGAACACCACGTCGGGATCGCGCGTCACGATGATCTTTTCAGGATCGTCCATGGTTCGCGCCGCCCGCTCGAACGCCTTGGCGGCGGAGTGCAGGTTGCCGGAACCGTAGTCGATGATGGCAACGCTCACCGCGACCCTCCCGGTTGCGGAAACAGGCCGATGATATCATTGCGGGGAACCGGCGGCGGCTGTGAGAACGGCTGCCCCTGACTATTGCGAGTCGGCGGCGGCGCGCCACGATCGACAGCCGATGGATCGAAATCCACGGTCCGCTTCATGGTCCAGCGATCGAAGAAGCGCCGCTCGGCGGCTTCCTCATCATCAGCGACAACGACATCGAGCAGCCGCCATTTGCCGCGCGAGAACGTCCAGCGCCGCAGGCTGGCCGCTTCCAACCCCATCAGAATAGCGATCAGCAGCACGACAATAAATCGTGTGCCCGAACCAGCATGCAGCCACGACAGCGCCACCGCAACAGCGACCGACAGCGCAATGTAACCAACAAGCGCCAGCCAAAGCCTGCGATAGATCAACCACACTGGGCCGAGCACAAAGGCCCAGAACGAAAAGCCATCGCGCACGAACACGAACCGGTCCGTCGTGCTGCGCATGTCCGTTCCGTCAGCCAATGGCCCATGGACTGTATAGACCGGCATTCAACTCTCCACCGACGGCCAAGGAGATCAGCCGCCGAGCTGACCCTTTGTGGATGGCACCTCGCCCGCAGCGCGCGGATCGATCGCGACCGCGGCGCGGAGGGCCCGTGCCAGACCCTTGAAGCAGGATTCGGCGATATGGTGACTGTTCTCGCCATATAGGGTCTCGACGTGCAAAGTCACGCCCGCGTTGATCGCGAAGGCGTTGAACCATTCACGCACCAGTTCGGTGTCGAACTCGCCGACCTTGTCCCGCGGAAACTCGACCTTGAACACCAGCAACGGCCGGCCCGAGATGTCGATCACGACACGGGACAGCGTCTCATCCATCGGCATATGGATGCTGGCATAGCGGGTGATGCCGGCCATGGTGCCAAGCGCCTGCTTGACGGCCTGGCCGAGCGCAATGCCGACATCCTCGGTGGTGTGGTGATGATCGACATGAAGGTCGCCGTCGGCCTTCACGGTGATGTCGATGCGCGAATGGCGGGCGAGCAGATCCAGCATATGATCGAAAAAGCCGATGCCGGTCGCAACCTTGGACACACCGGAGCCATCGAGGTTTACCGTGACCTCAATGTCGGTTTCCTTGGTCTTGCGCTTGATCGTCGCCGTGCGCATGAAACGGGCTCTCCATTGTCTGAAAACGGGCCCTTTTAACAGGCTCATGCCCCCTTCGCTACTGCGGGATGACGGATTTTGCGGGTGTTCTTCGCACTATGGTGACTGGAATCCGCAGGAGCGAACGCCGATTGCAACCCCGGCCACCAGCGCCTAAATCAGGCGGATCACGAAAGGATTCAGATGCAGGCATCACAGCCAGAGGTTTGGCACGGCACAACGATCTTGACCGTCCGCAAAGGCGGCAAGGTCGTCATCGGCGGAGACGGCCAGGTCTCGATCGGCCAGACCGTCATCAAATCCAATGCCAAGAAGGTCCGAAAGCTCGGCAAGGGCGACGTGATCGGCGGCTTCGCCGGCGCAACCGCCGACGCTTTCACACTGTTCGAACGGCTGGAAAGCAAGCTCGAGCAGTATCCGGGCCAGCTCACCCGCGCCGCAGTCGAACTCGCCAAGGACTGGCGCACCGACCGTTACCTGCGACGCCTCGAAGCCATGATGATCGTCGCCGACAAGGACGTCTCGCTGGTGCTGACGGGTACCGGCGACGTGCTGGAGCCGGAGGCTGGCGTCATGGCGATCGGTTCCGGAGGAAACTACGCGCTGGCCGCGGCTCGCGCGTTGATCGACACCGACAAGGATGCGGAAGCCATCGTTCGCCGTTCACTCGATATCGCCGCGGACATCTGCGTCTACACTAATCGCAACGTCACGATCGAGACGCTGGCAGCGGGCTGATCTCATGCCCGATCATGCAGAATCCATTCCGCTGTCGCGTGGTAGTTCCGTACCCAATGGCGCGTTGATCGCGTTTGGCTTGCTGATCCTGCAAGCTGCGATCCTGTACGCCATGGGCCGGGTGCCGATCTGCACCTGCGGCTACGTCAAGCTCTGGCATGGCGTGGTGCAGAGCTCGGAGAATTCCCAGCACCTGACCGACTGGTACACATTCTCCCACATTATCCACGGATTTCTGTTTTACGCCGCCACCTGGCTGGTCCTGCCCCGCGCGTCGTGGATCGCACGGCTGCTGATCGCCATGGTGATCGAGGGTGGCTGGGAGATTGTCGAGAATTCACCCTGGATCATCGACCGCTATCGCGCCGGCACCATCTCGCTGGATTACTACGGCGACAGCATCGTCAATTCGCTGTCCGATACGCTGGCCATGGTCGTCGGCTTTCTGCTCGCGCGCAAATTGCCGGTTGCTCTGACCATCGCATTGGCGCTTCTGTTTGAAGTGCTGGTCGGACTGCATATCCGCGACAATCTGACCCTCAACATCATCATGCTGATCCATCCCTTCGATGCCATCCGGCACTGGCAGGCCGGACTACCTATCATCTGACCGGCTTGCTCCCGCCACGATTCCACATATCTTGAGATCATGACGCACTTCTCTCCCCGCGAAATCGTTTCTGAACTCGACCGCTTCATCGTCGGTCAGACTGACGCCAAGCGCGCTGTCTCCATCGCTCTTAGAAACCGCTGGCGTCGCCAGCAACTCGAAGGATCGTTGCGGGAAGAGGTGCTGCCGAAGAACATTTTGATGATCGGCCCGACCGGCGTCGGAAAGACCGAGATCGCGCGGCGGCTTGCAAAGCTTGCCAACGCACCGTTCATCAAGGTCGAAGCCACGAAATTCACCGAAGTCGGATATGTCGGGCGCGACGTCGAGCAGATCGTTCGCGATCTTGTGGAAGTGGCGATCGCGCAAACTCGCGAGCGCAAACGCAAGGATGTTCAGGCCCGCGCACAGCTAGCCGCGGAAGAGCGCGTTCTCGATGCGCTGGTGGGCGCCAATTCCAGCGCCGCGACGCGGGATTCGTTTCGCCGCAAATTGCGCGCCGGCGAACTCAACGACAAGGAAATCGAAATCGAGACTCAAACGTCCGGCGGAATGCCGATGTTCGAGATTCCGGGCATGCCGGGCGCACAGATGGGTGCAATTTCCATCGGCGACATCTTCGGCAAGATGGGCGGCAGGACGAAGACCCGCCGGCTGACCGTCGAGGATTCCCACGAAATTCTGGTCAACGAGGAGTCCGACAAGCTGCTCGACAGCGATCAGTTGACCCAGGAGGCGATCGCCGCGGTTGAGAACAACGGCATCGTATTCCTCGACGAGATCGACAAGATCTGCGTGCGCGACGGCCGCAGCGGCGGCGACGTATCGCGCGAGGGTGTGCAGCGCGACCTGCTTCCGCTGATCGAGGGAACGACGGTCTCCACCAAGCACGGCGCGGTGAAGACCGATCATATCCTGTTCATCGCATCGGGAGCATTTCACATTGCCAAGCCATCGGACCTGCTGCCTGAGTTGCAGGGCCGCCTGCCGATCCGCGTCGAACTCGAGGCGCTGACACGCAATGACATGCGGCGCATCCTGACCGAGCCCGAGGCCTCCCTGATCAAGCAGTACGTCGCGTTGATGCAGACAGAGGGCGTCACGCTCGACATCACTGACGATGCCATCGACGCACTTGCGGACATCGCGGTTGCCGTGAACTCGACTGTCGAGAATATCGGGGCGCGGCGGCTGCAGACGGTCATGGAGCGTGTGCTCGACGAGATTTCGTTCGTCGCGCCCGACCGCAATGGTGAGACGATCCGGATCGATGCCGGCTATGTGCAGAAGCACGTCGGCGATCTCGCCAAGAATGCCGATCTGAGCCGGTTCATTCTGTAGCAATTGCGGGCTAGCGGCGGCGGCGCAGGCGCACATAGAGCGCGCCTTGCCCGCCATGACCGATGTGGGCTTCGTCAAAACCAACCACAAACACACGAAACTCCGGCAAGCCGAGCCATTGCGGTACCTGACGGCGCAACACGCCTCGTTCGGATTCCGGACCTGTCGTGCGGCCTTTGCCGGTGATGACGAGCACAAACGTCAGCCCGTCGCCGCAGGCTTCCTGCAGGAAGCGCAGCAGGGCCCGATGCGCCCGCGCCTGGGTCATACCATGCAGATCGATCCGGGCGTCGATGTCTTTTCGCCCGCGGGACAATTGCGATCGCTCCCGACGGGTAAGTGATACCGGTGACGGCGGGTTATGAGGCCGGGTGATTTTTTGACTATCGCCAGCCGGTATCGACCTTGGTGTGCTCGCAGGCTTCGCGGTTGTTCCCGCTTCAACATCCGGTATCGCCATGGACTTGGCCCGCTGCCGTTTACGCAACGGCTTGGCCTGACGCGCGACGCTGTCCCACAACTGACGCTCGTCATCGGTGAGCGCGCGCGGGCGGCGCGGGCGTGCAGATATGTCTGGCGGTAAGCGTTTCATCGTACGCGGCGGTAATGTCGATAGTGACGATGACGATAATGATGGCGCCGCAAATGGCGGCGCGGTTTTGCTTCGGGGCGAACCGCGGGCAACGGGATGGTTTCCGATGACACAGCCTTCTCGGCAGCAGTGCCGGAAGCGGCGGTCGCCGGCGCAGGTGTCTGCGGAGTCTTGCCGTCTTCCACTTTCGGGTTCTTCGGCGGAAACAATTTTGCGATTTTCGCTGAAGGCCGTGCGTCAGGAAGCGGCATGGTTTTGCCACTGGCGACGGGATCGAGGCTGTTCGGAACCAGCATCACAAAATGCATGCTATGCCGCAAACGGCCGGACACACGTCCGGCTTCCGGACCGGCCCCGAAGTAGAGATCTGCGCGGGCCGGACCGAGGATCGCGGACCCCGTGTCCTGCGCAATCATCAGCCGGTGGAACGGCGTTTTCGCCTGTTCGGACTCGATCGGCAGTTCGCCTTCGATGAAGAACGGCGTTCCATAGACGTGGAGCGACTTGTCGACCGCGATCGACCGGCCCGGCGTCAGCGGCACGCCCTGTGCTCCGATCGCCTCGTCCTTGTCCGACAGTTTCACCTCGTGAAAGAAGACGTACGAGCGGTTCTGCCGGCGCAACTCCTTCGCGCCATCCGGATTCTCGTCCATCCATTGCCGGATGCGTTGCATCGACATCTGATCCTTCGGGATGATGTTGCGTTCGATCAGGATGCGGCCAACGGCCGTGTAGGGATAACCGTTGTAGGAGTCATAATTGATGCGAATTGTTGAGCCATCCTCGAGCCGGACGCGGGCGGAACCCTGAATCTGTGTAAAGAGAAGGTCGGTCTGGCTCTTGAGCCAGCAGATTTCGAGGCCACGGCCCGCGATGGCGCCATCCTCGATTTCGGCACGGTCGTAATACGGAACCAGTTTTCGGCGACCGATCTTGCGATACACCGGCCCGCTATTCGGCAAGGTGGGCGAACTTTGCTTGAATCCCCGGACGAACAGATTAGACGGGCGGCGATAAACCGGCACGGTGTAGACATCCGTCCTGGTGCGCGATCCATCGATGATCGGCTCATAGTAGCCGGTGACAAATCCATCGGCCTCTCCAAGGCGCGAAATCCGCAACGGCTGAAAATGCGTTTCGAAAAAGATGCGTGCCTTCTCATTGTCCTGGATATTCGCGGCTCGCGCCGCGCGGCATGGCTCACGCAATGATGTCCCGAGCGCCTTCTGACTGACGGCCGAAGCCTGTCGCGCAGCGACTGCACGGCAGCTTGAACGAAACGTCCTGAAGGCCTGGAGATGATCGTCGTCGCGCCAGCCGGCAATATCGGCCCACGCGGCCGGCACGTATTGGCTGCCGGAAATTTCGAGAGGCGGTTCGTGCAGATGACGAACAGCGCGGGCTTCAACCGGAACAGGTGTCAGCGCGGCAGCGACGCAGAGACCGGCAACGCACCGTTTCAGCCGGGAGAGATCAGGTGGTGCTTCCAGTGCCAACCAGTTTCCAGTTCGGATCACGCGAAGAGATATCGCGGGCAAATGTCCAAACATCCGTGATGTCGGAAATCTTGTCCGGATTTCCGTCGACGATCGTTCCCGTCTTGTCGCGGGTCACCGAAATCATCTGCGACACGAAACGAACCGTCAGTTGCGCCGTGCGATCCCGGGCCTCCGCGCCGGTCAGCTCTGCCTTTTCGATTGAAACGAAACGCGTTTCGGTTTTCTGGTCGCGCTTTTCGCGATCCTTGATGACGGCATCGAAGCTGTCATAGACCTCCGATGACAACAGATCCTTCAAGGCCCGGCGGTCTCCATTGGCAAAGGCCAATACGATCATTTCATAGGCGCTGCGTGCACCGCTGAGAAAATGCTTCGGATCGAACGACGAATCCTGAGCCGCAATGGCGTCGAGCCCAAGCGCGAGCGGCGTGCCCGGCTCGGCGATAGTTTTCCAGCGATCGGTCGCGGGCGTCGCATCGGCCGTTGGCGCGGGTGGTGCCTGATCGATCAACGAACCCGGCATCGGAACGACGCCGGTGTCCTGGGCACCGTGCACGACGTCGCGCGCAGCACGATCATAGGGCGGCCGTTCACTCCCCGTGCGCTGCCCGAGGACACTGCGCAGACGCAGGAAGATAAAGACCGCCAGCGCCAGGAAAATGATGGTGTAAATATCCACGTCGTCTTCACTTTCTGATCGGTACCGGCCTCGATCCGACGAGCGAACGTCCCCCGGGGGAACGGCGGATCCGCGTCGGGCGGACCCAGTCCATGTAGGCACGAAACCAAGTCCAGCCAATGGCGCGTTTTGGCACAGCGAACCCGGCTCTGGAAATGGTCATCTTTCACCGCTGACTGAGCCGGATTGTAGCGCGCTTTCGGCCAAAGGGGAAACCGGATTGCGGCAAGAAGGTCCGTTCCTTCAATAATTTAAGCCATTCGGCTGCGCAAAGACCAGGCCCTCCGCCATCAAAGCTGCGCGATCCCGGCGCCGGCAGTCAAAACGACCGTCCGCAGCCAGGTCCGTCGTCCTTGTGAAGTGCCACGGGCCTATGATAGCCACTCGCCCCGACACAACACTTTTGCCTTTTCAAGCGTGCCGCAAATCTGCCGCTCCGCTTGGCGACGTTTCAGGAGGAAGATCAATGACGAACGGCAACGGCTCACCGCCAGAGGATGCTCCTCCGCCCCAGCTCAATGTCCTGGCGCAATACACCAAGGACCTTTCGTTCGAGAATCCGAACGCTCCGTCTTCGCTTGGACCGCAGGCGCAGCAACCGTCGATCAATATCCAGATCAACGTCGGCGCCAACAACATCGCGGCGAACGAGTACGAGGTCACGCTCTCGGTCGAAGGCAAGGCCGAGAACGGCGGCAAGGTGATGTTCAGCTTCGAACTGGCCTATGCCGGCGTGTTCCGGATCGTCAACGTGCCGCAGGAAAATCTGCACCCGCTAATCATGATCGAGTGCCCGCGCCTGTTGTTCCCGTTCGCCCGCGAGATCATCGCAACGGCCGTGCGCGACGGCGGTTTCCCGCCGCTGATGCTCGACCCGGTGGATTTCGTCGGTCTGTACCGCCAGAACATGGAACGGCAGGCCGCAGCCGCGCAACAGCAGAAGCCGAGCTAATCGGCGGCGCGCTGCTCCAAAACTTCGCTGCCGAAGAATTCCTTCCAGATCGCCTTCTCGCCGAGTGTGGCGATGAAATCCCTGTGCGCTGCGCGGTCGGCATCGGTCACCCGCGGCATCAGAGGCACCGTTCGCTGGCGGCGCGGCATATCCAGTGATCCGCTGGTCTGGCGAGGAGCCTCTTCTGCAAGGATCAATTGCGACTGCCGCGCGCCAATCAGATCGACATAGACTTCCGCCAGAAGTTCGGCATCGAGCAGCGCGCCGTGCTTGGTGCGGCGGGAGTTGTCGATGGCATAACGCGAGCAGAGATCGTCGAGCCGGTTCGACACTCCGGGATGCTTCCGCCTCGCCAGCAACAGCGTATCCACCAGCCGGTCGCGCCCGATCGCCGGCCGCTTGAGGCGATCCAGCTCAGCATTGATGAAGCTGATGTCGAACGAAGCGTTGTGGATGACCAGCGGCGCATCGCCGATGAATTCGAGGAACTCGTCCACAACATGCGTGAATAGCGGTTTATCCGCCAGGAACTCGGCCGACAGCCCGTGCACCGCAAAGGCTTCCTGCGGCATGTCGCGTTCGGGATTGATGTAGCGGTGGAAGGTCTGCCCCGTCGGCATCCGGTTGAAGATTTCAACGCAGCCGACCTCGACCAGACGATCGCCGCGGAGCGGATCCAGTCCGGTCGTTTCGGTATCGAGAACGATTTCGCGCATGAACGCTTCCAGGTCTACGAATCAAAGCCGCCGTCGCGGCATTTTAGCAGCCTCGGCCAGGATTTCCTTGATTCGCGCGCGCACCGGTTCGAGACCGTGCGAGGTATCCACTATGAAATCCGCCCGCTTGCGCTTTTCAGCGTCTGGAAGCTGACGGGCCAGGATCGCGTCGAGCTTCTCGTTCGTCATATTGTCGCGAGCAAGAATCCGCTCGCGCTGGGCTTCGGGCGAAGTCGACACCACGACCACGGCATCGACACGTTTCTCGCCGCCGGTTTCAAATAGCAGCGGCACGTCAACCACCGCCACCGGCGCGCCGGATCGTTCGGCCTCGTCGAGAAAGGCCTGATGATAGGCCCGCAGCATCGGATGCACGATCTGCTCGAGCTGCTTCATGGCCGTGGGATTGTGAACAACTTTGGCCGACAGCCTTTCACGATCGACCTTGCCATCGACGGTCGTACCCGGAAACGCCGCTTCGATCGCCGGAGCGGCTTCGCCCTCGTAGATTTTGTGAACGGTTGCGTCGGCATCGTAAACGGGTACGCCGGCTTCAGCAAAAAGCTTCGCCGTGGTTGATTTTCCCATTCCGATCGAGCCGGTGAGCCCGAGCACCCGCATATCCGATTTTCCCCGCGACTACAGCGACAACAGCCGCTGGCTGCGCAGAAAAGCAAGCAGCGGCAACAACGGCAAGCCCAGGATGGTGAAATGGTCACCTTCGATACGGCTGAAAAGGTGCACGCCAAGTCCTTCGAGCTGATAGGCGCCGACACTTGCAGTCACTGCATCACCTGCCGCATCAAGATAGGCCTCGATCGCGCCGTCGCTCAGTTCGCGCATGGTCAGGCGTGCGACCGACACATCCTCGAACAGCGGCTTGCCGTCCCGTGCGACGGCGATGGCTGCGTGCAATGCGTGTGTGCGGCCGGCCAGCGCATGCAAGTGTTCGATTGCGCCCGCGCGTCCCGCCGGCTTGTTGAACAGGCGACCCTCACATTCCAGCGTCTGGTCCGCTCCGATGACGTAGCGGCCCGGCGACTGCAACGAAACGAATCTGGCCTTTTCGCGCGCCAGATGAGCGGCGATCTCGCCGGCAGCAACCAGACCGGAATTTTTCTGAATGGCTCGCTCGTCGATTGCGGCTGGCTTCGCCTCGAACGACAGCCCCGCATTGGCCAGCAATGTCTGGCGGACCTGGCTTTGAGAGGCCAGAATCAGGGGCTTTTGTTCAAGCCAGACCGCCATTGCTCAGCCCTACTCCGGTCGCCGCTGCCGCTGCCGGTCGGCAAATAATTTCATGATCGCTGCGGCGGTTTCCTCGATCGAGCGGCGCGTGACGTCCAGTTGAACCCAGTCGTGCTTTGCGCTCAGGCGGCGCGCATAGGTGACCTCGTCGGCAACCGACTGACGATCGATGTAGGTATCGTTGCCGGGCCCCGATCCAATACTCAGCAACCGGTTCTGCCGGACCTGAATGAGGCGCTCGGGTGTCGCATGAAGGCTGACGACCAGGGGCTGCTTCAACGATTCAAGTTGATGCGGGACGGCGATGCCGGGCACCAGCGGCACGTTCGCGGTCCGGATTCCGCGGTTGGCAAGATAGATCGACGTCGGCGTTTTCGATGTGCGTGAAACGCCCACCAGCACGACGTCGGCCTCCTCGAGACCTTCGACGTGTTGCCCGTCGTCATGCATCATCGAATAGTTCAGCGCGTCGATGCGCTTGAAATATTCAGCATTCAAGGTGTGCTGCGCTCCGACCCGACCGGTGGTGGCCGCACCGAGATAGGCCTGAAACAACTGCATCACCGGCCCGATGATCGAGAGACTCGGGCTGTTGATCTCCTGACACTTCGCTTCGAGACGCGCGACCAGATCTTTTTCCAGAAGCGTGAACAGGACAATTCCAGGCGCCTCTTCGATCTCGGCGAGGACGCGGTCGAGTTGTTTCTGGCTGCGCACCAGCGGATAGACATGCTCGACCGGCGTGACGTTGGCATATTGAGCTGCCACCGCGCGGGATACCGTTATCAACGTTTCGCCGGTCGAATCGGACACCAGATGGAGATGAAAGTAGCTGCCGGTGACGGGCACCATAACCCTGTATACCCTGTGAATCTCTGTGGAGCCTGAGCCGCAATATGGTGCGTTCAGTGAAGGCCTCGGGATAACCGGGATTTTTCTTCACAGGCATCGTGAAGGGAGAAATCCATCGACCGATACCAATGATACTGGGGTTATGTGGACTTGTCTCTGGATAATCGCGTGCAGATTGTCGGCAAGCCGTTGAGTCAGCAGACTATCTCTGACGTTGTTATTGAGCGGGATGAATGGTCGGCCTGTGTGAAGAAACTCTTGAAAAATCGCGGACAAAATTGCGCCGGCCAAATCCACCGTCACTTAGACTCAGACTCTAAGATCTAAAAATATGATTAGAGATAAGAGCGCCTTGCGGATATCACCGTGATCAGCTCTTTATCCCTCCCTGACGCAACGCCGCTGCTTTTCAAGCGTTCCCTTCGATCGTTCGAACTCTCGGAGCGAACCGACCAATGTACGAATGGATCAAGGCCTTCCATGTGATCGCCGTCATCTCGTGGATGGCCGGCATGCTCTATCTCCCTCGCCTGTTCGTTTATCATTGCGAGGCCGAGATCGGTTCGAAGCAGTCCGAGACTTTCAAGGTCATGGAGCGCCGGCTTCTGAAGGGGATCATCAATCCGGCGATGATTCTGACCTGGCTGCTCGGCCTCTACATGGTTTGGGCCGGACACTGGTATTCGGCGGGGTGGTTTCAAGCCAAATTCGTTCTTGTTCTCGTCATGTCCGGTATCCATGGGTTTTTTACGCGCTGCGTACGCGATTTTGCCAATGACCGGAACACGCGGAGTCAGAAATTCTATAGAATTATCAATGAAGTACCTACGGTCTTGATGATCTGCATCGTGATGCTCGTGATCGTCAAACCGTTCTGACCTGCTGACTGCGGTCCGGGACCTTCTTGCGCAGACCCGGTTGATTTTCTATATTACGAATATCCCACCCCACGCAGGCGGATGTGGTTGCGTTCCGGTCTTTGAGGACCGGCCGCCACATCAGGTTTGAAGCTCTTCAGCACCTTTTCTTGCTCAAGGCTTTTCACGGTTAGGACCTGCGGACTTTCCTCTCTGTTGCCGTCCGCATTTCCACAAAACCGCCTCGCGATCCCCCTCAAGTTTTTCCACAGGACCACCCCAATGCGGGAAATGAAACTCCAAGACCTCAAGTCCAAGACTCCGGCCGAACTCGTATCGTTCGCGGAAGAACTCGGGGTCGAAAATGCCAGCACCATGCGCAAGCAGGAGCTGATGTTTGCCATTCTGAAGCAGCTTGCCATCCAGGAAACCGATATCATCGGCGAAGGCGTCGTCGAGGTCTTGCCCGACGGCTTTGGCTTCTTGCGTTCGCCTGACGCCAACTATCTGCCGGGCCCGGACGATATCTACGTCTCGCCGTCGCAGATCCGCCGCTTCGGTCTCCGCACCGGCGATACCATCGAGGGTCATATTCGCAGCCCGAAGGAAGGCGAACGCTACTTCGCGCTGCTGAAGGTCAATACGCTCAACTTCGAGGATCCCGAGAAGTCGAAGCACAAGGTGAATTTCGACAACTTGACGCCGCTGTTCCCCGACCAGCGTTTCAAGCTCGAACTCGACGATCCAACCCGCAAGGATCTGTCAGCGCGGGTGATCGATATCGTCGCACCGATCGGCAAGGGCCAGCGCGCGCTGATCGTGGCGCCGCCGCGGACCGGAAAGACCGTGCTGATGCAGAACATCGCACATTCGATCACGGCAAATCATCCGGAATGCTATCTGATCGTTCTTCTGATCGACGAACGCCCCGAGGAAGTCACCGACATGCAGCGCTCGGTGAAGGGCGAGGTCGTGTCCTCAACCTTCGACGAGCCGGCGGTGCGTCACGTCCAGGTCGCTGAGATGGTGATCGAGAAGGCCAAGCGCCTTGTCGAACATGGCCGCGATGTGGTCATCCTTCTCGACTCGATTACGCGCCTCGGCCGCGCCTACAACACCGTAGTGCCGTCATCGGGCAAGGTGCTGACCGGCGGTGTCGACGCCAACGCGCTGCAGCGGCCGAAGCGCTTCTTCGGTGCAGCGCGTAACATCGAGGAAGGCGGTTCGCTGACCATCATCGCGACCGCGCTGGTCGATACCGGCAGCCGCATGGACGAAGTGATCTTCGAAGAATTCAAGGGCACCGGCAACTCCGAACTCATCCTTGATCGCAAGGTCTCCGATAAGCGCACCGTCCCGGCAATCGACATCTCGCGCTCGGGCACGCGCAAGGAAGAGCTCATCACCGATCCGCAACTGCTCAAGAAGATGTATGTGCTGCGCCGGATTCTCAATCCGATGGGCACGATGGATGCGATCGACTTCCTGCTCGACAAGCTGCGCAACACCAAGAACAACTCGGAATTCTTCGAGTCGATGAATACCTGATCGCAGTCGCGGGTCAGATCACGGCTCTCTCGCGCAAGCGAGGGGGCCGTTTGCTTGTCAACTTGGACCTGTTCCTCGCACCAGCGCTCTCAACGCATCCGGTTCGGTCATCGGCAGCGAGCAGGATTGGCCGCGGCAGACAAAAGCGGCGCTGTCCTTCACTGCTGTCAGTTTTGCCCGTGCCGGATGATCGACTGGTAATGCATCGGCACGCGCAGCGTGTAGCACGATGCCGGTGGCATGCGGCAGTTTCCGCGCCGTAGCCAGCAATGCGTCGGCGCGAGCGCCCTCGCCCACCACAACGATTTCAGCACCGGTTAGATAAAGGTCGAGCGCATTCAGCAGCGACAGATGCCCGAAGACGTTCTCGGCTGCACGCGGCAATAACGCTGCGAAAAGTGCATCCACCTTAGTGCGCCATTTGGCATCGCCGGTCAGGACAGCCAGACGTACGAGATTTTGCGCGATGAGCCCGGTGTGATTGGGAATGGCATCGTCGATGGTCGAATGCGGCCGGATGATTAGCCCTTCCGCATCGTCGGCGGTGAGGTAGTAACCGCCGTGTTCTTCATCGGAATAGCGCGCATCCAGCGTGGATTGCCAGTCGAGCGCCTGTTTTAGGAAAGGAGCTTCGCCGGTGACTTCGAACAGCGCCAACGCGGCGCGGATCATCGCGGCGTAATCCGAGGCCAGCGCCGGAACAAGCAGCCGCCCGTCGCGCCAGGAGTGGCCGAGGCGACCGTCGCGTGTCATTGAGGTCTGTACGAAGCCAAAAGCTTTCCGTGCCATCGTGAGCCAGTCCGGCTGATCGAACACGACGGCGGCGTGGGCCAGTGCCGCGATCATCAGGCCATTCCAGTCAGCGAGTACCTTGTCGTCGAGTCCCGGCCGAACCCGGCCCGCGCGCTGCGCCAGCAGTTTTTCGCGCAACTCGCGCATGTGGGCATCGTCGTCGGCGAGGTCCAGGCTCTTCAGCCGGTTGGGAATGTTGTGACCTTCAAAATTGCCGCCTGCCGTGATGTCGTAGCGGGCTGCGAAGCCGGCGGCGTCGCGGGCGCCAAGCACATTCTCGACTTCCGTCAGCGACCAGACGTAGAACCTGCCCTCCTCGCCTTCGGAGTCCGCATCGAGGGATGAGGCGAAGGCACCCTCACCCGTCAGCATCTCCCGCTTGAGCCAGTCGACGGTTTCGATGGCCCGCTCGCGAAACAGCGGATTGCGCGAACGCGAATAATCGAGTGTCAGCAGGTCGAGAATTTGCGCGTTGTCGTAGAGCATCTTCTCGAAGTGCGGCACGAGCCACGTTTCATCGACGGAATAGCGTGCATAGCCGCCGCCGAGATGGTCGTAGATGCCGCCCTGGCTCAGGCGTGTCAGCGTGAGACCAGTCGTGTTGAAGAATCGCTCGTCGTGCGTGCGTGCACCTGCCCGCCAGAGAAATTCCAGCATGGTGCACTGGGGAAACTTTGGCGCGCCGCGCAAACCGCCGTGAACCGGATCGGTCGCGCGCGCAATCGAGACGGCGGCGTTGTTGAGTTCGGCAATCCCGAGGCTGGCCGGGTTTTTACTTTTTGCGCGCTCGGCGAGACGCGCGACCAGTGCCTCGCGGTTCTGCGCGACCTTTTCCGGCTGCTCGCGAAATATCTTCGCAACGGTGTGGAGGAGATCGGTGAATCCCGGCCGGCCATATTGCGTGGTCTTCGGGAAATAGGTGCCGCCCCAGAACGGTGAACCGTCAGGTGAAAGGAACATTGTCAGTGGCCAGCCGCCCTGCTCACCAAGATAATGCAAGGCGCTCATGTATATCTGATCGATATCCGGCCGCTCTTCCCGATCGACCTTGATGTTGACGAACAGTTCGTTCATCACGGCTGCGACCGCTTCATCCTCGAAACTCTCGTGCGCCATCACGTGACACCAGTGACAGGCGGCGTATCCGATCGACAGCAGGATCGGGCGCCGGCTTCGCTGCGCCTCGGCCAGCGCTTCCGGACCCCACGGCCACCAGTCGACGGGATTATGCTGGTGCTGTAGTAGGTAGGGGCTGGTCTCGCCGGCGAGTCTGTTCGTATGGACTGCTGAATCGCTCATGGCATGGACCTTTCCGTCCCGTCGGAAAATGTCCTACAGACATAGGCGATGCATCCCCGGGATCAAACCATCTTTGCTCTCTCATCCGGCAGGCCGCCCAGCGCGATTGCGGTCGTGCGCGTGTCGGGGCCGCAGGCGGGCCACGCTCTCGAATCGTTGGCGGGACGATGTCCCGCGCCCCGAGTAGTGACGCGTGCGCTGCTACGTGACCGCAATGGTGATGCTCTCGACGATGCGGTTGTGCTGTGGTTTCCCGGGCCAAAAAGCGCAACCGGCGAAGACGTGGCCGAGTTTCATGTTCACGGCAGCCGCGCGGTTCTGAATTCGCTGTTCGCGGTGTTGGCGTCTTTTGCCGATGTACGCGCAGCTGAGCCGGGCGAATTCACGCGGCGCGCCTTTGAGAACGGCAAGATCGATCTCACCGAAGCCGAAGGCCTCGATGACCTCATTCACGCCGACACGGATCGCCAGCGGCGGCAGGCGCTGCGGCAGTTGCAGGGGCTGCTCGGTGATCGCGCGCGCGACTGGCGCAAGCAACTGATCGAAGCGTCTGCGCTGATCGAAGCCGGAATCGACTTCTCCGACGAGGGCGACGTGCCGGACGATCTGACCGCGCCGGCGTTAGCGAAGATCGCGGAGCTGCGCCGGCAGATTGAGGAAACCCTTGCAGCATCGGCACAAAGTGAACGTCTGCG
>JBQCIZ010000016.1:0-7841 GCA_051953235.1 Nitrobacter sp.
CCCCGGTGGGGGGCGTGGGCGTTCCGGGGGCGCCAACACAAACCCCCCTCCAACCTGTGCGCCCGGCGGCGGGCGCCGGGGCCGGGGGGGGGGGGGGGGGGGCCCCCCGGGGGGGGGGGGGGGGGGGCCCCCTCTTCACTAACCTTGCCCCCTCCCCAACCCTCCCCCGCAAGCGGGAGAGGGAGCGCGCTGTGCGGTGGCAATGCGTTCCCGCTAAAATACTGACCGTTTTGGTATAGCGAGCAATGATCACGCCACGCCGTACAATTTCTTCGCGTTGCCGAGATAGAACGCCTCGCGATTTTCCTCGCTGACGCCGACCGGCAACACCCGCGACGGCTCGTCGAAATCCCAATGCGGATAATCCGTCGCGAACAGCAGCTTGTCCCAGCCGATCCATTCGATGGTCTGGAACAAATGCTCGCGCCGTTCCGGATCCTCCATCGGCTGCGTGGTCCACCAGATGTGATCCCTGATATATTCCGACGGCGGCCGCGTCACATGCGGCACCTCGCTGCGCAGCTTCTGCCAGACCTTGTCGAGCCGCCACGCCAGCGACGGCGCCCAGCCGAAACCGGCCTCGATCATCACCCTCTTCAGCTTCGGGAATTTTTCGAACACGCCTTCGAGCACGATGCTGGCCAAGGCCGTCTGCTGGCATTGCGAGTGCCCGACCATCTCCTCGATGTAGTAGCTCGGCCAGCCCGACGCGGTGATCGGATTGCCGCCGAAGCCGAACGCGTGCACGCCGACCGGCAACCCCGCTTCCTGCGCCGCTTCGTAGATCGGCCAGTAGCGGCGCTGCCCCAGCGGTTCGACATTGCGGCTGAGCAGCAGCACCTGGACAAAGTTCTTGTCGCCCGCGCGCCTGCGGATTTCCGCCGCCGCGGTCGGCCCGTCCTCGTTCTCGACCACAATGGAGCCCTTGAGGCGGGAGTCCTTACTGGTCCACTTCTCGATCTGCCAGTCGTTGATGGCGGTGGCGAGCGCCGCGCTGAGGTCGTGATTGCGGATGCCCTGCCCGGTGTTGAGCGGATTGAGCACGCCGAGCGCGACGTTGTGCGGATCGAGCAACTGTTGCTGCATGAACGACAGCGACGAGCCCTGCGGCCCGCCTTCCGGCGGATAGGCGTCGCGGCGCGAGGCGTTGGGCTGCGCCTTCGGATAGGGCGGGCCTTCCATCATGCCCTGATAGGCATGCTTGCCGTAGGTCGCGAGATGCTCGTGCCAGCGCTTGGCGAGGAACGGATACAGCTCGCTCGCCGTCGCCCGCGCGGGATGAATGTCGCAATCGGCGATCGCAGTCTTGGTCGCGCTCGCGGAGTCCTGCTGCGCGCCCGGGCGGAACTGCATGTTCATGGCGTCGTCTCCTTCGCGACGGAATCCGTCAGGCGGGCGTAGGTCGCATGCGGATTGTCGATCATGATCTTGCGCACGAGATCGGTCGACAATCCCTGGGGCAACGCCGAATCGCCGTCGAATTGCCAGTGCGGATAGTCGGTCGAGAATAGGAGCAATTCGTCCGACTGCATATGGTCGAACAGGCGATTTAATGTCTCTGGTTCCGGCGGCGCATCCACCGGCTGCAGCGAGAAACGGATATTGCTGCGCACAATCTCGGCCGGCGCGCGATCCACCCACGGCGTCTCCATTCGCACGCCGCGCCAGAACTTGTGCAGCCGCCACAGATAGGACGGCAGCCAGGTGAAGCCGGATTCCAGCATCACCATTTTCAGGTTGGGATATTTCGCGAACACGCCCTCGACGATGATGCTCGTCATCTGGGTCTGGAACGCCTGCGCCTGCGCGACGTAATCCTCGATGTGATAGGAGCCCCAGCCCACCGAGGTCGGCGGATTGTGATAATTGCTGCCGGCGTGGATGCCGACCGGCAGGCCGAGTCGTTCGCATGCCGCATAGATCGGCCAGTAGTGCCGTTTGCCGAGCGGCATGTCGCCCGCCACCAGCATCAGCACCTGCACGAAGCGCTTGTCCTTTGCGCAGCGTTCGATTTCGGCCACCGCCTTCTCGATGCTCTGCGCGGGGATCACGATGGAGCCGCGCAGCCGCGCGTCCTTGTCGAGCCATTCCTTCACCAGCCAGTCGTTCAGCGCGCGGCAGAACGTATCCGCCATGTCCTCGCTGAAGACGAGTTGCACGCCGTAGATCGGATTGAGAATTCCGAACGCGGTGTTGAACGGATCGAGCGCCTGCTTCAACAGATCGTCGACGCTCTCGCCTGGCTTGCCCTTGGCGGGCCGCCAGTCGGCGCGGCCGGTGATCGGCGAATTGGTGGGATAGGATTGCGACAAGAGGTCCGTCATGCCGCGCGTCGTCACCTGATCGCGCCAGTAGTCGTTCATGTAGGGCAGCAGACTGGTGAGATGAGGCACGGCCGGATGCAGATCGCAATCCACGCCGCCCGCGACCGGTGCCGTCATGGGAAATCCGTCCTCCACTCCTCAAACGCCGGCAGGGTTCAAAGCTGACCGGCCGGGTCGCTCGGTTATGTTCGGACCAGCATAGGGCTGACCTCAGGTATCGTCCACGGCCGTCCGCGCGACTGTGCCATGTGGATTCTCAAGCGCGGAGCCAAATCGGAATGACTACGCGCCTGATGAAGACAAGGCAGGCATGGATACAGACAACGGAAGTAGCGACAGTCACGCCAGACTTGGGAGCCGCTTCCGCCAGGCGGTCCAGCCGACGGCTATCGATAGTGTAGCCGCGATAAGCGGCGGCACCCCGTGCCCGTATTCATCGTGGAGGGTGACGGTCGCGAGCGCCGCCAACATCACGGCGCATCCGAGCGTTGCGCCCCACAACCGGGTCCGCGCCTGAGCCAACAGGACGGCCGTCGTGAACTCCAGCGATCCGGTCACGAAGTGGAACCAGTGCGGGTAGCCCCACCGCAGATATTCCGCGTAGATGGACCCGGGAGCGAAGATGTTGCTGAGCGATCCCACGACGAAGAAAGCTGCAAGCGCCAGAGCCGAGACCTGACTCCAGGAGACTTGGCTCCAGGAGATTTGGCTCCAAGAGACTTGGTGCCAGGAAATCTTTGACATTCGTTCAACCTTTCGATGTTGGCGCATCGCGCGAAAAGACGGCCGGGCGCGATGCATTCATTTCCGAAGGAGACGCGAATTTCCGGAGCAGGTCCGGAAGCTGCATCTCATCACTGATCCGCGAACCTATGCCGCGGCGCCTTCCGGGCCGCCGCGAAGACATCGCGGGGAGGTGTTGTGCCGGCGACGTGCTCCGTGCCGGCGACGCCGATATCCATCCAGCCCGCGTTGACAGCCTCGAACATCGCTTCGGCCGGTCCGGTCTGGCCCTTCGGGATGCCGAACTGCTCGAACGCTGCCGGCCACTGCGCGCGCGGAACGGCAAAGGCTTTCACGTCGCGCTTCATCACGTCACCCAATTGCGCTGCAACTTCATCCGCGCTGACCATCGAACCGAGTTCGATGACCCGATGCCCCGACCACGCCGACCCGCTCAGAAGCGTTGCCACCTCGGCGCCGATGTCGTCGGTCGCGACCATGGTCGATTTGCGATTTGTCGGGTTGTAGTAGACGGGCAGCGTGCCGCCTTGGGCGACGTGCAAGCCGTAAAGGAAATTCTCGAAAAAGCCCCCGGCGCGCACGAACGCAATCGGCAATGTCAGGTCGCGAAAGCCTTGCTCCAGCAACGACAGCGCGGTGATCATTCCGAGCCCGCTGGTCCGGTTCGCTCCCATCGACGAGAGCGCGACCACACGCGGCGGCGGAGCCTTGTTCAGCGCCTCGACATAGTTCGCGATAACGCCCCCTGGCTTCCCGGAAATCCGGCGAAGGCGCCCACACGGCCGGCAACATCACGAACGCGCCGTCGACGCCGTCGAGCGCCCGCGCGATGGCGGCCGCATCGTTCCAGTCGCCGTCCACCAGTTCGACGCCCCGGTCTGCCCAGTTTGCCGCCTTGGCGCGGTCGCGCACCAGCGCACGTACTTTCTTGCCTTTCGCCAGCAAATGCCTTGCCGCCGCGCCGCCGACTTTTCCCGTGATTCCCGTGACTAGAAACATGTGTTTTCTCCTGGCTCTTTATGGTCTATATTTGAGGCCAGGTCTCAATTAGAGACCTATTTCCTGCGCCGCAAGGAGGCAGGTTTTTGTTACCTGGAGAGATCAGGAGAACCCGCATGAGCACTGCATTGAGCGTGATCGAGCGATTCAGCCGATTTCAGTCGGACGACGCCCAGTCGGCAGAGCCCGTATGCTGCCCGGTGCGCGATGTGCTCGATCGCATCGGCGACAAGTGGAGCGTGCTCGTGATCATGACTCTCGCAACGCGGCCGCAGCGCTTCAGCGAGCTTCGCCGCGCCATCCGCGACATCTCCAAGCGCATGCTCACCCAGACCTTGCGCGATCTGGAGCGTGACGGATTGATCACCCGCCACGTCTTCGCAACCAAGCCGCCGAGCGTCGAATATCGTCTGGCGCCGCTGGGCCAATCCTTGCTGGAGCCGATGGCAACCCTCGTCGATTGGGCCGATCGCCGTTATTCCGATATCCATGCCGCGCGCGTCCGCTTCGACGGAGCGTCCCGTGAAGTCCCTGTTAGCGATCCGGAACGGAAAGTCGCACCATCGTATGTGTGAAATCTGGCGGCGCGCTTCAGATGAAGATACTGGCTGGTCCAACTCGCTCGCGGACAAGCCAAGCGCGAAATCCGACAACAGGTAACGACCGTCATGAATACCCTCACCGCTCTCGCCGAACAGATCGCCAGGAAGCTGATCGCAAACAAGCAGACCATCGCGGTCGCGGAATCCTCCACTGGCGGCCTGATCGCGGCGTCGCTGCTCGCGGTGCCCGGTGCGTCGGCCTATTTCCTCGGCGGCGCGGTGGTCTACACACGCGAAGCGCGGCGCGTGCTGATGGATATTTCCGACGCCGACATGAAAGGTTTTCGCTCGGCGTCCGAACCCTACGCGCAACTGCTGGCGAACCGGATGCGCGAGCGCTTCGCGACCGACTGGGGCCTCTCGGAGACCGGCGCCACCGGGCCAACCGGCAATCGCTACGGCGATGCCGCGGGCCATAGTTGCATGGCGATCGCGGGTCCCGCCAACGCCGTCACGACGCTCGAGACCGGCAGCACCGAGCGCGTCGCCAACATGCAGGCGTTCGCGGCGAATGCGCTGAACCTGCTGCTCAAGAATCTGTAACGGCCCAAACCGGCAATACCGAAAATTTTAACGAACGGCGTAGGCCAAAAGACACGCGCAGGTTGTATCAAGGTCCGACAACGGCTGAGGTGGAACGATGCTGTCGCATGGTCAATATTCGGTTTGGTTCAAGGCCAATCAGGGCGACGGCGTGGGCGTGATCACGCTCAGCCAAGGCCGCATTACCGGTGGTGACAAGCTGGTCAGCTATGCCGGCACGTATATCGAGGACGGCGACCGCTTCACCGTCTCGATCAAGACCAGGCGCCATGCGCCGGGTAGGCTTCCGCTGTTTCAGATCGACGAACTCGACATCGAACTGGAGGGCAACTCCGGCGGATCGGTCATCTCCGCAAGCGGCCGCGTCAGGCAGGTACCGGACACGCCGTTCGACGTGATCCTGATTCCAATTCCGGATGACACGTCCGATCGGCCGCCTTCTGGTCGCACGAGCACGAGCGCGCCCTACGACATCGCCGCCGAATAACCCTTCCGCTTACTTCCCGAACGCCCGGTACACCAGCGCCTTGAACGCGGGCGTGATGCGGCCGCGCTCGTTCTGGGTCTGCTCCATCAGAATGAAAACCATATCCAGCTTCGGATCGACGCCGAAGTATGTCCCGCTGCCGCTGTCCCATTTCAGTTCGCCGATCGAGCCGGCAGCCGGCGGCTTCGCCTCGCCCGGCGCGACGCGCACCGCGAAGCCGTAACCGAAACCAAACCCGTCGCCGGGAAAATAGAAGTAGTCGCGATCGACGCCGGAGCGTGGACCGATCCGGTCCGTCGTCATCAGCCGGAAGGCCTTCGGGCTGAGGTAGCGTTTGCCGCCGAACGTACCGCCATTGAGGATCATCTGCGCGAAGCGCGCGTAGTCGGTCGCGGTCGAGACCAGTCCGCCGCCGCCGGACTGCCATTCGGGATGCGCGCGGCGCTGTCGCTCCGCATCGAGCAAGATCCTGTCCGACGGTAGCGGCTCCGCCATCCGGGCGCGCTCAGCATCGTTCCGCAGCACATAGGTCGTGCCGGTCATGCCGAGCGGATCGAAGATGTGGCTCTTCTCGAAATCATAAAGCGTCTGGCCCGACACGACCTCGATGACGCGGCCGAGCACGTCGGTGGAATGGCCGTAGCGCCACAGCGTGCCGGGCTGCCGCGCCAGCGGCAGTTTCGCAATGCGGTCCGCGAACGTCCTGTTGTCGAACGGACCGTCGAAGATATGCCCGACCACATAGGCCTGCTTGATGAGATCGCCCCCGATATACTCGTAGGTGATCCCGGATGTATGTCGCAGCAGATCGGCAATGGTCGGCGGCCGCTTCGGCGCGACGCGCCTCAGCACCGGCTTGCCGTCCTTGTCCTTCGTTTCGATGCCGACTTGCACGGTCGCAAAGGACGGAATGTATTTCGCGACCGGATCGTCGAGCGACATCCGGCCCTGATCGACCAGCATCATGGCAGCTAAGCTGGTGATCGGCTTGGTCATCGAATGCAGCGCGAACAGCGTGTCCGGCGTCATGGCCCGCTTCGTCGCGACATCGCGCACGCCGAAACATTTCAGATAGACCGGCTCGCCGTGCTGCTGGATCAGGACCACCGCGCCCGGAATCCTGCCGGTCGCGACCTCGTCGTTGAAGAATGACGTGATGCGGTCGAGGCCCGCGGCGGAAGGCGCGGGCATGCCGGTAGCAAACGCATGCGATCCCCATAGCGGTATCGCCAGTGCAAGCACCGCAGCAGAAAGCCATCGCATCCCCGGGCTTTCGATCATTTGTCCGGTGCCTCGTACACGAGCTTCTCGAATGTGTGCTGGATACGCCCGCGCGCTGCGCCGACCTGCACCATCATGACGGCGACAGTGTCGCAGCTGGAATCGATGACGAACAAGGGGCCGCTGCCGCCATTCCACTTGAGTTCGCCGATCGACCCTGGCTCCGGCTGCGCGGCGCTGCCTTTGTTGATCCGGATCGCGAATCCAAAACCGAAGCCGAGCGACGCCCCGGGAAAATAGTCGTCGTCATGCACGACGCCCGAGCCCGGCCCCACATGATCGGTCGTCATCAGCGCATAGGATTTCGGGCTGAGGTAACGTCGGCCATCCAGCTCCCCGCGCTGCAGGATCATCTGCGCGAACCGCGCATAGTCGGCCGCGGTCGAGACCAGTCCGGCGGCGCCGGATTGCCATCGCGGATGCGCCCGGCGCGCCCGCTCGGAGTAGACCAGTTCGGGATCGCTGGGCAAAGGTTCTGCCATGCGCGCACGCTCGGCGTCGTTTTCAAGGGTGTATTTGGTGCTGGTCATGCCGAGCGGATCGAAGATGTGCAGCTTCTCGAAATCATAGAGCGTTTGCCCCGACACGACCTCGATCACGCGGCCAAGCACGTCGGTGGAATGGCCGTAGCGCCAGAGCGTACCCGGTTGCCCCGCCAGCGGAAGTTTGGCGATGCGATCGGCGACGACGGCATTGTCGAAATCTCCCGCGAACAAGTCGGCATCGGTGTAGGCCTGATTGATCAGGTCATCGATGGTATATTCATAGGTGATCCCGGAGGTGTGGCGCAGCAGGTCGGCGATATCGGGCGGACGCTTCGCCGCGACCCGCGTCAGGACCGGTTTGCCGTTCTTGTCCTTC
>JBQCIZ010000017.1:0-4068 GCA_051953235.1 Nitrobacter sp.
TCAGTACTTCGCAACCACCGGCGTGTTGAAGTGATAGTTCAGGCCGGTACGGAAGATGTGCTCCTGCACGTGTGTCGTGAGCACCGTACCCGTGCCGGTGAAGGTGTTCGAGTTCGAGCCCAGATCGACGTAAAGGTATTCAGTCTTCGACGTCCAGTTCGGACCGAACAGGCCTAGCAGCGTAAACGGCGTCTCGATGCCGGCGCCCGCAGTCCAGCCCGTGCGGGTGTTCGAGAAGCTTTGGGCTGGATCAGCCGACGACACCGTGCTGGTCTTCACCTCGCCGTAGGCAAGACCGCCGGTCGCGTAGAGCAGGGTCGAGCCGATGGAATAGCCCAGTCGGCCGCGCACCGTACCGAACCATGGGAGTTTGGCATCGAAGGAAATGTAAGGCGCGGGGATGATACAATTGCGGATACAGGTCCGGTTGTCGCGCTGTGACGAGGCCTGAATGTCGGTCTCCACGCCGAACACCCAGTTGGCGGCCTGCCAGTTGTAGCCGCCCTGCACGCCGCCGAGATAACCGTCGGGGCTCAGGTTGAATTGCGGGTTGCCGGCTGCAAGCAGCGAACTGCGATCGCGCGCCGTGCCGGAACCGACATTGCCGCCGAGATAGAAACCGCTCCAGTTCGCCACCGGCGTCGGCGCGTATACGCCGTTGCCGCCGATCCGGTAGTTCAGGCCGACGCGGAAGATGTTTTCACGAACGCGAGTGTCGAGAGTCTGAGCCGCACCTTGCAGGGCGAAACTATCTCTCATGTTGCCGAGGTCGACATAGAGATATTCGAGCTTGGCAGTCCAATTTCCACCGATGGCTGCTTCAACACCGCTGCCCCAGGTCCAGCCTGTGCGAGTCCGGTCGAAAGCGATCGATGCCGGTACGCCGCCGACGGTTTCCGTCAGGCTGGAGTTCACGCCGCCATACGCGAAGCCGGCTGTGACATAGGAAAGTACCGGACCCGTGACGAGACCGATGCGGCCGCGTGCAGTACCGAACCAGTCGAGCTTCTGATCGAACCGGGCGCTGGACAAGGCGGTGCAGCTAAACAGGCAGGTGTAGCTGTCGTGCAGATCGGCGCCCTGAATATCGGTTTCAAAGCCGAGCACCATCGGGCCGAGGAATGAATTGACCTGCCAGTTGTATCCGATCTGGGCGCCGCCGAGAGCTCCCAGCGGCTGCTGATAGATGGTATCGTTGAGCGGAGTGGCGGGGATGTTGAGGTTGGTGCGATCGCGGCCCAGTCCGACGCCGGCGTTCACACCGACATAGAATCCGGTCCAGTCGTAGACCGTCGCCATCACCGGTGCCTTCGTGTAGTGCCGAGCGGCGAGATCGGCCGCCTGGGCGGCGCTCATCGCGGTGCTGGCGAGCAGGACACCGAGCAAAATCTTTTTCATTATCGACCCCATGGAATATGACCTTCAAAATGTACGCGCGGGCCTGCGATTTGTCTGTGGTGCGGCGGCCACACTGGCGGGGGAAAGCGTGCTCTGATTGCGAAAAACATCAGTAAATTCAATGGACTTGAAAACGGACCGGTCTCGGATCGAAGGCGCGACATCGGTCGCCTTGATCTGGGGTCGGTGCACGCGCAGGATGCCGGGGGACCGATGGTCCGCCGCAGCCCATGGCGGTGTTGTCGGAACAAAAACAAGACCGGGAGAGAAACGATGTCATCGCGCCGATCCGGCCTCGCGGCCGGCCTCATCACTACGACCTTGCTCATTGCGACGGCTGCCGTCGGCGCCGACAAGAAATACGATCCCGGCGCGTCGGATACCGAGATCAAGATCGGCCAGACCATTCCGCATTCGGGTCCTGGCTCGCTCTATGGCGTGCTGGGGCGGGTGGGCGAAGCCTATTTCCAGATGTTGAACGAGAAAGGCGGCATCAACGGCCGCAAGGTGAAGTTCTTCACCATGGATGATGCCTACAGCGCACCGAAGGCGGTCGAGGCGACGCGCCGCCTCGTTGAGCAGGAGGAAGTTCTCGCGCTGTACGGTTCGCTCGGCACCGCGCCGCAGACCGCCGTGCACAAATATCTCAACACCAAGGGCGTGCCGCAGCTTTTGCTCAACACCGGTGCGTCCAAATGGAACGATCCGAAGCACTTCAAATGGACCATGGCCGGTCTGCCGCTCTACCCGACCGAGGCGCGGATTCTTGCAAAATACGTTTTGAGCAAGAATCCGAACGCTAAAGTCGCGATTCTCTATCAGAACGATGATTTCGGCCGGGATTTCCTGGCGCCATTTAAGAAAGTGCTGGCCGACGCCGGTGGCCACGCCAAGGTGGTGGCTGAAGCGACTTATGATCTCACCGATCCGACCGTGGATTCGCAGCTCATCAATCTCAGCAAGTCGGGCGCGGATGTTTTCTACAACATCACCACTGGCAAGGCGACGTCGCAGTCGATCCGCAAGGTCGCGGAACTCGGCTGGAAGCCGCTGCAACTGCTGTCGGCGGGTTCGACGGGACGTTCGATCCTTGAGGCGGCCGGTCTCGACAATGCCAAGGGCATTGTCTCGATCTCCTACATCAAGGACATCGGTGCGGCGAAGTACGCCAACGATCCCGACGTGTTGGCGTTCGAGGAATTGCGCAAGAAGTACTTGCCGAACGTCACGCCCGAGAACTCGATCGCTTTCGCCGGTTACGGGCAGGCGGTCGCGATGGGTGAAATCCTGCGCCGTTGCGGCGACGATTTGACCCGCGCCAACGTTCTGAAACAGGCGAGCATGCTGGCGGGCTTTCGGGCGCCCCATATGCTGCCCGGTGTGAGCTACAGCTATACGCCCGACGACTACACCTCGATCAAAACACTCTACATCCAGCAGTTCGACGGCAAGGACTGGGTCATTTCCGACAAGCCGGTGTCGGAATAGCGCTGGGTTGCCGCTCGTGGCGGCGGGCTCATGGTTCGAAACTCCAGATCCGGAGCCCTCGACCTTGAGCCGCGCGCAGCTTACCTGTTGAGGCGTGCAGCACCTCGCGCCTCGACCATCGGACGCACCCACAGACGATCTGCTGCCGGAGATTTTCCGGCGGTGGTTTTCCGCGCGGGGCTGGTCGCCCCGTGCGCATCAGTTGGCTCTGCTTGAAAAAGCGCGAGACGATCGTTCGGCGCTTTTGATCGCGCCGACGGGCGCCGGCAAGACGCTAGCGGGATTTTTGCCGACGCTGGTGGAGATCTCTTCTCCTCGACCTGCTCCGTTATCACCTCCCCCCTCAAGGGGGGAAGGAGTAGTCTCCCGCGGCCTCCACACGCTCTACATCTCGCCGCTGAAGGCGCTGGCGGTCGACATCGCGCGTAATCTGGAAGCGCCAATCGCAGGGATGAAACTGCCGATCAGGGTCGAGACCCGGACTGGCGACACTCCGGTGTCGCGGCGGCAGCGGCAGCGGCGCTATCCGCCGGATATCCTGCTGACGACACCCGAACAGATGGCGCTGCTGCTCGCGTCCGACGATGCATCGTTCCTGTTTTCCTCGCTGAAGCGCGTGGTGCTCGACGAATTGCATGCGCTGGTGACGTCGAAGCGCGGCGATCTCCTCTCGTTGGCACTGGCGCGGCTATGGCGATTGGCGCCGCAGATGCGCGCGATCGGCCTGTCGGCGACGGTGGCGGAGCCGGATTCGCTGGCGCGGTTTCTGGTGCCGCAGCCCGAAGGCGAGGCCGTGGCTGCGGATGTAGTCGTGGCCGGCGGAGCCGCGGCGCCGGTCGTTGAGATGCTCGACACCCAGGAGCGTCTGCCTTGGGCCGGACATTCGGCGCGCCATGCGCTCGGCGAAATCTATGAACTCATCAAGCGCAACAAGACCACGCTGGTGTTCGTCAATACGCGCAGTCAGGCCGAGATGCTGTTCCAGGATCTCTGGCGCATCAACGATGACGGACTCGCCATCGCGCTTCACCATGGCTCGCTCGATGTCGCGCAGCGCCGCAAGGTCGAGCAGGCCATGACGGCGGGCCGCCTGCGCGGCGTGGTCTGCACGTCTTCGCTCGATCTCGGCGTCGACTGGGGCGATGTCGATCTCGTCATCAACATCGGCGCGCCCAAGGGTGC
>JBQCIZ010000018.1:0-3861 GCA_051953235.1 Nitrobacter sp.
GGCGACGGTGCCGTTCGGCGGCATGGCGGCCTTCCTGCCGCTCGACTACGCCGCGCACGGCTGGGCTCATGCCGGCCTCGCCATGGCCGCGTTCGGCATCACTTACACCGCCGTGCGCCTGGTCGGTTCGCATTGGCCGGACGCCCACGGCGCTGTCCGTGTCGTCGGCATTTCGCTCGCGATCGAGACGGCCGGACAACTGCTGCTGTGGCTCGCACCGCAGCCCGGGATCGCGCTCGCGGGCGCGGCCTTGACGGGCATGGGGTTCTCGCTGGTGTTCCCCGCGATGGGCGTGATCGCGACAAAACAGGTGCCGGCCTCGCAGCGCGGACGCGCGGTCGGCAACTTCGTCGCCTTCTTCGACATCGCCATCGGACTGACAGGGCCGGTCGTCGGCCTGCTCACCGGCGCGGTCGGCTATGACGTGGCGTTTCTGGTTGGCGCGGTCGCGACGATCGGCGCGGGCGTGCTGCTGCCTGCGGTGGGACGATTGAAGGCGGCCTAGGTCATTGCGAGCGAAGCTCGCAATCCAGCGGTTAAGCCCGAGAACTGGATTGCTTCGTCGCTAACGCTCCTCGCAATGACGAGTTAATGCGTTACCAAAATAGTCACCGCTCCCGCCGCGCCGCGTTGCCCCAGTGCTTCAGCGACGACCACACGCCGCGCGACAAACGAAAGCGATCGACCGGCGTCGACGATCCCAGTGCCTTGAAGCGGTGCAGTTCAACGCCGCTCCACTGGAAGCCGCACTTCTCCAGCACGTTGCGCGACTTCGGATTGACGACGCGCGCCCCGGAAGTCATCTGATCGACGTCGAACTCCTCGAACGTGTAGTCGATCACCGCGCGCGCAGCCTCGGTAGCGAAACCCTGGCCCCAATGCGCCACACCGAACCAGTAGCCGAGTTCCGGAGCCTCTGGCTCACTCCAGTCAACGCCAGCGACGCCAACCGGCGTGTGATTGTTCTCGATCAGAAATACGGTCTCGCCGGTGCCGGCGATGGCCTTGACGAAGTGAACCGCGTCGTCCGGCGTATAGGGATGCGGCAGGCGGCGCGTCATCAGCGCGATGCGGCGGTCGTTGGCGAGATCGGCGATGGCTTTGACATCCGCAAGCGTCGGCTTGCGCAGCGTCAGACGCTCGGTCTCAAGCACGAACGGCCGCGTCTCGCGCAGCAGGGGCGTCGGGGTTGGGATATCCTGCAGCATGGTCAGGCTCCGTGATGCGATTACAAGAAACGCACAAAGAAAAAGAGGAGGCCGGTTTCCCGCCTCCCCTTTGGAGCCCTTGGTGCTCCGCCGGTTCAACAGGGACCGGCGGACGCGATGTCATCCACCGTCTATTCGGCCGCGGCTTCCGTCATCGGGAGTACCGACACGAAAGTGCGGCCATTGGCTTTCGCACGAAACTCGACGCGACCCTCGACCTTGGCGAACAGAGTGTGGTCTGTGCCCATGCCGACATTAAGGCCGGGATGCCAGGTGGTGCCGCGCTGACGGGCGATAATGTTACCGGGAATCACGCGCTCGCCACCGAACGCCTTGATGCCAAGGCGCTTGCCGGCCGAATCTCGACCGTTACGCGATGAACCGCCTGCTTTTTTGTGAGCCATGGCCCGTCTCCAACTTCACTTATCTTCTAGATCAATTCCGTGACGAAATCATTCACTTTTAATCACGGAGAATTTTTAATCGCTCTTACTTGTCGCTCTTCGCGGCTTTCTTGGCTGGCGCCTTCTTGGCAGCAGCCTTTTTCGCCGGAGCCTTCTTGGCGGGAGCCTTGGCAGCGGCCGCCTTCTTGGCCGGCGCCTTCTTCTTTGCCGCCTTCGGCGCGGCGGCATCGCCGCCTTCGGCCGGCTTCGCAGCCTTTTCCTTCTTCGGGCGCGGGCCGATCGTCGGCTTCTTGCCGTCGGCCAGGATCTCGGTGATACGCAACACCGTGATCTCGTCGCGATAGCCACGCTTGCGCTTGGAGTTCTTGCGGCGGCGCTTCTTGAACGAAATCACCTTCGGGCCGCGCTTGTGCTGCAGCACTTCCGCCGCAACCGATGCGCCGGCCACCGTTGGCGTACCCAGCACCGGCGTATCGCCGCCGAGCACCAGAACTTCACCAAGCTGCACGATCGTGCCGACGTCGCCGGCGATCTTGCCAATCTCGAGCACATCATCCGGAACGACGCGGTATTGCCGGCCGCCGGTTCTGATGACTGCGAACATCGTTTTATTCCTTCGTGTTCGATCCCGGCCTCGAACACGTCCGGGCCGGCTTTTTGGTCAGTCGTTATGGGTTCAAGTTTCGCGCCAACGAGGGGAAACGCCCACAAGCCGCGCAAAAACAAGCGGCGCTGGGAAACCCCGCGCCGGTTGCGGGACTTATAGCCGCCCGAAACCGGGAGTCAAGGCAAGGAAGGCCGAAAAACAGCCAAGTATCAGTCATTTCGGCTCTTTTGGCGCGATTCCGTCGAAATGCCCGTCCGCGACCCCTGAAACCAACGGGTTCCCCAGCCGTTGTTCCCGCCAATGTCATACGGGCAAGGGCACCTCACTCCATGGCGGAAGACACTTTGACGACTGCCGGCATCGGCAAGCACGGCGTTCCCCGGCTGCCGTCGGTGGATATCGATAGCTACAACATCGAGTTGAAGGACGACGACGGCTTTCTCGGCGACCGCGCCAGCAAGGGCGCGTTCCGAAAAATCCTCGACGACCTGCGCAAGCCGTTGAAAAAGAACGGCGAGGATCCGCTCGGCAAGACGCCTTCGGAGGAAATCGCGAAAAGTGCGCTCGACGAGGCGCTGACCGGCGACGACATTGAGGCAGCGGCACTGGTGCATGGCGCGATCGAGGAATTCGCGCGGGAGCTGGCCTATGTGACCGGCCGCTTCCTCAAGACCAAGGCATGGGCCGACACCGAATGCATCGTGGTGGGCGGCGGCTTCCGCCAGAGCAGGGTCGGCGAGATCGCCATCGCCCGCGCCGACCTGATCCTGAAAAGCGAAGGCCACAAGATCCATCTCATTCCGATCCGATTCGATCCCGACGAAGCCGGACTGATCGGTTGTCTGCACCTCGCGCCGTCGTGGATCTTCGAGGCGTTCGACAGCATCCTGGCGGTCGATATCGGCGGCACCAACATCCGCTGCGGCGTTGTTGAAACGCGCTGGAAGAAAGCCGCCGATCTCTCCAAGGCTGCGGTCTGGAAATCGGAATTGTGGCGTCACGCCGCCGACGAGCCGACCCGCGAAGGCGCGGTGAAGAGGCTGGCGAAGATGCTGAAAGACCTTATTTCGCAGGCTGAAAAGGAAGGCCTGAAGCTCGCGCCGTTCATCGGAATTTCCTGCCCCGGTGTGATCGACGAGGACGGCTCCATCGAAAAAGGCGCGCAGAACCTCCCCGGCAACTGGGAAAGTAGCAAGTTCAACCTGCCGGCGTCGCTGATCGAGGCGATCCCCGAGATCGGCGGCCACGACACCGCGATCCTGATGCACAACGACGGTGTGGCGCAGGGCCTGAGCGAGATGCCCACCATGCAGGAGGTAAGCCATTGGGGCGTGCTGACCATCGGCACGGGCCTCGGCAATGCACGCTTCACCAATCGCAAGAAAGAGAAAAAGGCCGACGAGAAGACCCGGAAGGACAAGGGAAAAGACAAGGACAAGAAGAGTAAGGATTGACCTGCGCTCTTTCCCTTCCGCGAGCCCGTCCAGCCGCCGTCCGTCGGCGTAATAGGGGCGAAGCCCGGCATGGTCGATTTCGGCAAGCCGATCCCGGAACGACGCCGGTAACCTTGACCAGTTAGGTTAAAAACGGGATCGCGTTGCCGGCTTTATAAAGACCGCTACGGTTGACCCGTCGCGCTGGT
>JBQCIZ010000019.1:0-4187 GCA_051953235.1 Nitrobacter sp.
ATACTCGCCGCTCAGGCGTCGGCGCATATAGGCAATGACCTGCTGGAAGATGGTCCAGCCCTTGGGATGCCAGAAAACGACGCCAGGGCCTTCTTCCTGAAAATGAAACAGGTCGAGTTCGCGGCCGAGTTTGCGGTGGTCGCGCTTCTCGGCTTCCTCGATCTGCTTCAGATAAGCGTCGAGATCTTCCTGCTTCGCGAAGGCCGTGCCGTAGATGCGCGTCAGCATCGGGTTGTTGCTGTCGCCGCGCCAGTAGGCGCCGGCCACCTTCATCAGCTTGAACGCGTTGCCGATCTTGCCGGTGCTCGTCATGTGCGGGCCGCGGCAGAGATCGAACCAGTCGCCCTGGTAGTAGATCTTGATCGGCTCGTTGCCGGGAATGGCGTCGACCAGTTCGACCTTGAAGGCTTCGCCCTTGTCGCGGAACACCTGCTTGGTCTTCTCGCGATCCCAGACGTCCTTGGTGAAGGGTTTGTCGCGCGCGATGATCTCGCGCATCTTCTTCTCGATCGCGGCAAAATCCTCCGGCGTGAACGGCTCGTTGCGGAAGAAGTCGTAATAGAAGCCGTTCTCGATGACGGGGCCGATGGTCACCTGCGTGCCCGGCCACAGCGATTGCACGGCTTCGGCCAGCACGTGCGCGGCGTCGTGCCGGATCAGTTCCAGCGCGCGCGGGTCGTCGCGGTTGATGAATTCGATTTTGGCATCGCTTCCGATCGGATCGGCGAGGTCTGAGACCACGCCGTCGAGCGCCATCGCCACGGTGCGTTTCGCCAGCGAGGGCGAAATGCCCTTGGCAATGTCGACGCCGGTGGTGTTTTGCGGAAACTGGCGCTGCGCGCCGTCGGGGAAGGTGAGTGTGATCATGTTGGCCTCGGCTGATGCAATGGGCTTCAGGTTAGCGAGGCCGTACTGGAATCCGGATGTGGATTCGGGCTTGTCAGACATCGATCTCTCCTGTGGCTCACTCCTGCGAACGAGCGCAGGTAAGCGGAATGCAGCGGTATAGCAGCCGATTCGCGGCTTGCAACGGGTGAAAAATTTCGCCGCCGCGCGCGGAAATAGATTTTTGCGCCCCTTGCCGCGGCCGTCATTCTATCTACATGCAACTGCATCAAAAATATGATAAGAGGTCGCCCGTGACCCCACGCTTTGCTCCTACCGCTCTCATGCTCGGCAACCTCGTCACTGGCTGCGCAGTGCTGGCGCCGGCCGGAATGCTGCCCGAACTGGCCACCGGTCTCGGCGTTTCGATCAGCGATGCCGGCCTGCTGATCACCTTCGGCGCGATCGTGCTGTGTATCGGCTCGCCGCTGACGGCGTGGCTGACCAGCCGCATCGAGCGGCGGACCTTGTTGACAGCAACGCTTGCGATCTTCGCGATCACCAATATCGCCTCGGCGTTCTCGCCGGACTACACGACGTTGCTGGTCTTGCGACTGGTGATGCTGGCAATCGGGGCGCTCTATACGCCGCAGGCTGCCAGCACCGCCGGTCTCATCGTGCCGGAAGAGAAACGCGGCAGTACCATCGCTTACATCTTTCTCGGCTGGTCGCTCGCGGCGGCCGTCGGTATGCCGCTGATCACCTTCATTGCAAGCCGTTATGGCTGGCGCGCCGCCTATGGCGGAATCGGCGCTTTGGCGTGCCTGAGTTTCGCGCTCGTGATCTGGCGGCTACCGCGCGGGTTGATGGGAACGCCCGTCGATCTCAAGACCTGGGTCGGGCTTGCCAACAACCGATTGGTCGTCCTGTTGCTGCTGATCACGACATTGCAGATGTCGGGTCAGTTCGTCGTCTTCACCTTCATGGGCCCGTTGCTGACGCACCTGACTGGAGCGGGACCTGACGGAATCAGCCTCGTCTTTGCGCTGTACGGCATCTTCGGCTTTGTCGGGATCGTTATCGCGACGCGCATTGTCGATGGCTGGGGCCCCTTCAAGACATCGCTGTTGTTCACGCTGTGCCTGTTTACCGGCGTCGCGGGCTGGGCCATCGCCGCGGGATCGTTCACGCTGATGGCGGCGTCGGTCGCGGTGTGGGGCCTGGGTTTTGCCTCGACTAATTCGATGCAGCAGGTGAGGCTGGTCGCGGCCGCGCCTGCCTTCGCGGGGGCATCGGTCTCGCTGAATACGTCCGTGCTGTATGTCGGGCAGGCGGTCGGCTCGGCGATCGGCGGCGCCTTGTTCGCCAACGGCCAGTTCATTGCCGCCGGCTATGTCGGCGCGGGATTTGTGGCGCTGGCGCTCTGTGTGGTGCTGATGACGGGCCGGATCGCTGCGCCGAAGGCTGCGTTGCAGGCGGAGATGCCTTGAGGCCGATCGCGCACTGAACGTGGCATAGCGACTTCGCGATCAGCGCGTCTTCTTCGACATGTTCAGTTTCACCGCGGCGCGGATCAGCGCCTTGAACGCCGTCTCGTCGATCTTGTCGCCCTCGTGAAGGTCGATGGCACGCCGCGTGTTGCCGTCGAGGCTCGCATTGAAAAGATGCGATGGATCGTCCAGCGATGCGCCCTTGGCGAAAGTCATTTTCACCACGGCCTTGTAGGTCTCGCCGGTGCAGATGATTCCGTCGTGCGACCACACGGGAACCCCGCGCCATTTCACCTCTTCGACGACATCGGGGTTGGCGGCCTTGATCAGGGCGCGAATGCGGGCGAGCGTCTCGCCGCGCCAGTCGCCCAGCTCCTTGATCTTCGCATCGATCAGCCGGGACGGCGAGGGTGCCGCAGCCTTTCCCTCGCCGACCTTTCGTTTCACTGCCTTCTTCATGATGCCTGCCGCGTTCGTTGTGGCGCTATCGCGTACTAGCCGACTTCGATGTGTACGGCAGCACGAACATATAGAGGCCGCTCAACAGCATCAGGAACAGCGGCGGCAGCGGCGAGTAGGTGATCCAGGGTGAAGGCTCGCCCCATATGCGGGCCACAAAGTTGGCGATGACCGTCGCGGTGAAGATGATCGACAGCCAGCGGTGGGTCTGGCGAATGGCACTATTCCAGTTCAACGGAAACCTCCTGTGATTGGGACATGAAGCGGATCGGCGGTCTCAGTCCGCGCGCGCAACAACCTCTTCGAGCTTTTCGAAGAATTTCTGCCAGCCGAATTTGGCCCCGCTGTAAGCCTGGCCCTGACCCGGCCGGAAGCCCGACTGCTCCATGCGCAGGTGCGTGCCCTTGCCGGTCGGGGTGAGCGTCCAGGTCACCACGCTTTCGAGGCCCATGGCGTCCCACGTGTAGGACAACGTCCTGTTCGGCTCGATTGCCAGCACCTTGCAGTCGACGGCGCCCCAGTCGCCACGCAGGTTGAAGCGGTGATCCACGGCCGGCTTGAAGTCGTTCTTCATCAGCCACTCCTCGATCAGATGCGGTTGAGTGAGGGCGCGCCAGATCCGGTCCGGCGGAAACGCGATCTCGCGTTCGACGACGACGGAGCGTGTTTCGGGCGCGGCGTTTGTCATTGGTCCATCCTTTTAAGCAGGTCTTCGAGGTCGTCGAATTTGCGTTGCCAGAAGCCGGCCATCTGGCTGGTCCAGTCGACCAGCGGCGCCAACGCGCCGAGTTGCGCGCTGTAATGGGTCTGGCGGCCTTCGTGACGGTCGCGCACGAGGCCCGCCTGTTTCAGCACGCCCAGATGTTTGGAGACGGCGGGTTGCGACACCCCGGAGCGCGCCGTCAACGCACCGACCGTTTGCTCACCGTCGCGACAGAGCCGCTCGAAGATGGCGCGTCGCGTCGGATCGGCCAGCGATCTGAAAAGTGCATTTCGTGGGTCAGGCATCAATCGATAACCGCTAGGCTATGGATTTACGTATAATCATCCGGCTATGCGTAAGTCAAGCGGCGGGCACGGGCAGTCTGAACCAAGTGGTATTGGAAGCAAAATAGCGCGGCATTCCGTCAGGCGTCGGCACGCCGCATCCGGAATTTCAATGCTGGATGGTTATGTATTTCCGTCGTCGGCCGATTGGGGCAAGGCTAGTCGGCGAGCCGGGTCAGGACAGCCTTGAAGTGCACGCCGGGTACCTGAAGCGCGGTACCCTCGAGATCGATCATGTCGCCGGTCATCGTGCCCTTCAACGTCAGCGTCACACTGTCGATGCCGAACAACGGCTTGAGGTTCGGATCGAAGTTATGCCGCTGGGTCGACACCTTGACCGTGAGGCGATCGCCGTCTCCGCTGTAG
>JBQCIZ010000020.1:0-2039 GCA_051953235.1 Nitrobacter sp.
GTGAATGGAGCAGTCAGCCGCTGGCGGCGGACCAGACCGGGTGGGACTGGTTCTCCCTGCACCTCGGAACCGGCGAAAAACTGATGCTGTTTCGCTTGCGGCAAACTCAAGGCAACCATTACCTCTCCGGAAACTGGATCAGACCGGACGGACAGGTGACCGAGCTCCCATCGTCTGCGATCGAGATGGTGCCAACCGCGACCACCGAGGTCGCAAATCGCAAGCTGCCGACGAGCTGGCGCATCGCCATCCCCGATCGTAACTTGAAGATCGACACCGCTCCGTTGAATCTGCGGAGCTGGATGGGAGCGAGCTTCGCCTATTGGGAAGGTCCGATCAGTTTCACCGGCTCACACCGCGGCGTCGGCTATCTCGAGATGACCGGCTATTGACCGGCATCCTCAACAAGGCCGCAACTGAAACGCAACGGGCGCGACCCCTTCGGATCGCGCCCGCGCTGTGTCGATAGCAAATGGATTACTTGGTGAAGGGACAGCCGCTATTGGCCGCCGTGGGATAGGCCGTATCTCCGGGGATCGTGGAGATCAGCTTGTAGTAGTCCCAGTCGCGCTTGCTCTCCTCGGGCTTCTTCACCTCGAACAGATACAGGTCGGAGACCATGCGGCCGTTCGCGAGCACCTTGCCGTTCGACGTGAAGGAGTCGTTGACCGGCAATTCCTTCAGCTTCTTCACCACGGCGTCGCTGTCCTTGGTGCCGGCAGCCTTCACGGCCTTGAGATAGGATAGCGTCGCCGAATAGGTCCCGGCCTGGATCATGCTCGGCATCCGCCCGGTCCGCTTGTAGAACTCTTCCGAGAACTTGCGGGTCTTGTCATTGAGGTCCCAGTAGAAGCTTTCCGTCAGCACCAGTCCTTGTGCGGCCTTCAGACCAAGGCCATGCACCTCAGAGGCCGTCAGCAGAAGACCTGCGATCTTCTGGCCGCCGGCCACGATGCCGAATTCCGCGGCCTGTTTGACCGAGTTGATCGTGTCGGCGCCGGCATTCGCCAGACCGATGACCTTGGCTTTCGAGCTCTGCGCCTGCAGCAGGAACGAGGAATAGTCTGAGGTATTGAGCGGATGGCGGACTGCACCGAGCACCTTGCCGCCGTTGGCCTTGACGACGTCGCCGGTGTCCTTCTCCAGCGCATGACCGAACGCATAATCCGCGGTCAGGAAGAACCAGGTATCGCCGCCGGCCTTCACCAGCGCGCCGCCGGTGCCGACCGCAAGCGCGTGGGTATCGAACGCCCAGTGGAATCCGTATGGGGAGCAGGATGCGCCGGTGATCGCCGACGAGGCCGCGCCGACCACAATGTCGATCTTCTTCTTCTCCTTGGTGACTTCCTGGACTGCGAGCGCGACCGAGGAGGTCGTCAATTCGGTGATCATGTCGACGCCCTCGGTATCGTACCAGCGCCGCGCAATGTTGGAGGCAAGATCAGGCTTGTTCTGATGGTCGGCGGTCACGATCTCGATCTTGTGGCCGAGCACTTCGCCACCGAATTCCTCGACCGCCATCCGCGCCGCCTCGATCGACGATTTGCCGCCGTAGTCAGCATAGACGCCGGACTGGTCGTTGAGGATTCCGATCTTGACACCCTGCGCCGACGCCGGCGCCACCATCGCCAGACTGCAAATACCTGCAGCCAGGGACAAAAATGCTGTTTTCATGAAGCTCTCCCGGGGGTTTCTGACGACCCTATTTATAACCCTGCCGCATGCCGGATTATTTCCTTGGTTTTAGGCATGGGCGCGCCATGTCGCCGCAGTGGGGCAACACATGTCAATCTCGGCCTCCGCTGCTGCCACATTGCGAAAACACATGGCTGGCGGATACGGCTTCGACAACGACGCGCATCATGCGCCGGCGCGCCGGTTCAAACGGCGCGCGCCAGAAGGCGCCGGCACGCCTCGACGAACACCTCCGCGCCGCGAACGATATCGGCGTCAGCGGTGTTTTCGGTCCAGTGATGGCTGACGCCGCCGATCGACGGCACGAACAGCAGGCCCGCCGGCATGACCGTCGCGAGCATCTG
>JBQCIZ010000021.1:0-2854 GCA_051953235.1 Nitrobacter sp.
TGAGTTCGCGCGAGGCAAATCCCTGCCGCGCGTAGGCGTCCTTGAAGACATCGCCGAGCAGGGCGGACAGCGGCTTGGCCGAGATGGGACCGGGTTTGGACATCAGCTTTTATAGCACGCCGGTTCTCGTTTGGGATGCGATGGAAGGTATGCCGTCATGGCCGGATTATTCCGGCCATCCACGTCTTTGCGATTAACTCACAAAAAAAGACGTGGATGCCCGGCACAAGGCCGGGCATGACGGTGAAATGATCAAGTCGGGACAGACAATACGGAACACGCGGAAGGTTCAACGCGAGAGTGGAAATCGCGCTGCGCTGCTGCTCGCCTGGTATGACCGGCATCGCCGCCGTCTGCCGTGGCGCGTGCTGCCCGGCGAGACCGCCGACCCCTACCGGGTGTGGCTTTCGGAAATCATGTTGCAGCAGACCACCGTGAAGGCGGTCGGACCGTACTTCGAGAAATTCCTGGCGCGCTGGCCCGATGTCGCCGCCATGGCGCGCGCCTCGCTCGACGAGGTCTTAAGGATGTGGGCGGGACTCGGGTATTATTCGCGAGCGCGCAACCTGCATGCCTGCGCCGTCGCCGTGCTGCGCGACCATCGCGGCGCGTTTCCCGATACGGAAGAAGGGTTGCGTGCGCTGCCCGGCATCGGACCGTATACGGCGGCGGCGATCGCCGCGATCGCCTTCGATCGCCACACCATGCCGGTCGATGGCAATATCGAGCGGGTGGTGTCGCGGCTGTTCGCGGTCGAGGAGCCGCTGCCGAAGGCAAAGTCACGCATCCAGGAGCTTGCAGGAACGCTCCTTGGCGAGAGCCGCGCTGGTGATAGCGCGCAGGCGCTGATGGATCTCGGCGCCACTATCTGCACGCCTAAGAAGCCGGCGTGTTCGCTGTGTCCGCTCAACGACGATTGTGCTGCGCGCCTGCGCGGCGATCAGGAGATGTTTCCGCGCAAGGCGCCGAAGAAAACCGGCGCGTTGCGCAGCGGCGCGGCCTTCGTGGTGACGCGAGGCGACGAACTGCTGGTTCGCACGCGGCCGGAAAAAGGCCTGCTCGGCGGCATGACGGAAGTGCCGACATCGGAATGGGCGGCTGGCCAGAACGATGTGACGGCACGCGCCCAGGCACCTGCGCTCAAGGGCCTGTCGCGATGGCGGCGCAAGGTTGGCGCGGTCACGCATGTCTTCACGCATTTCCCGCTGGAGTTGGCCGTCTACGTTGCGACTGTTCCGGCCGGCACCCGCGCGCCGAAGGACATGCGCTGGGTGCCGATCGCGACGCTGCAAGACGAAGCCCTGCCTAACCTGATGCGCAAGGTCATCGCGCATGCTGACATCACGCTGGCAGGAGGCGTGCCGTAGATCGGGCGAAAGGAGTCGCCCATGATTGCAACCGCCCTCGACCGGTTCGACGCGCCGCCCTGTTCGCGGTTGCTCGGCTGGCACATTCTCGATGCCGATCCTGATGCAGGCTGGATCCGCATCGGCTTTGACGGCAAGGCTGAATTCTGTAATCCGGCGGGTTTCGTTCAGGGCGGCATTCTCACAGCCATGCTCGACGACACCATGGGGCCGGCGGTCTTCATCAAGACAGAAGGTAGACTCTATACGGCGACAATCGGGATGACTGTCAATTTCCTCGCGCCCGCGAAAGTCGGGCCGATCGTCGGGGAGGCGAGGGTCCTGCAGATCGGCAAGACGATCGCCTTCATGGAAGGCAGGCTGACCCATGCCCGTGACACGATTCTGGCGACCGCGACCGCCAGCGCGCGGCTGGTCGAGACGGCGCTCGCTGTTCGATCTGCCTAGGCCCGCAACTGCACGATCGGCGGCTTGGCGTTGAGGCCCTCGACCTGAAAGCCGGCGACGCGCTTGTAGTTGGCGGCGATGTCTTCCAGCTCCTTAAGCGACAGCACGTCGGTGACGACCTTGAAGCCGTCGGGTGCACGCTCCTCGACCAGTTGCATCACCTGCTCCGGCCCGTTGCGGCGGTTGAGCTTGACCAGTTCGGTGGTCGCCGGGCGGCGTTCCGCCTCGTAGGCTTCGAGCGCCGCGGTCGTTTCGCCATGCGCGAGAATTTCGCGAGTGATGGTGCGGGCATCGAGGATCGCCTGCGACGCGCCGTTGGAGCCGATCGGATACATGGGATGCGCGGCGTCGCCCATCAGCGTCACGCGGCCGAAGGTCCAGCGATCGAGAGGATCGCGATCCACCAGCGGATATTCGTAGGCATGCGGGCAATTGCGGATCAGGCCGGGCACATCGAGCCAGTCGAACGCCCAGTTCTCGAACCAGGGAAGGAATTCTTCGAGGCGCGCGGCGCGGTTGTAGTCCTCGCGGCGCCATTGATAGGTCGGCGGCATGTGGCGCTCGGCCACCCAGTTGATCTGGAATTTGCCATTCGCGTCGGGCGTCTTCGAGATCGGGTAGCAGACGAACTTCAGGATCTCGTGTCCGGCCATGATCATGGTGCGGCCGGTGAGGAAGGCATCCGAGGTGGTGATCCCGCGCCAGAGAATACGCCCGTTCCAGATCGGTGGACCCTCTTGCGGATAGAGCTTTTCGCGGACCGCCGAATGAATGCCGTCGGCGGCGATCAGCAGGCTGCCCTCGTAGCTGCCCGCAGGCTTGCCGGTCGCCCTGTCGATGAAATCGGCGCGAACGCCGTTCGGCGTCTCTGTCCAGCCCGATAGATGGTGGCTGGTGAGGATGTTGTCCGCACCAAGCCGCGCGGTCGCCGCATCGAGCAGGATCTGCTGCAGGACGCCGCGATGGATCGAGAATTGCGGCCACTTGTAACCGGCCTCGAGGCCACGCGGTTCGCTCCAGATCGGCTTGCCGTGTTTGGA
>JBQCIZ010000022.1:0-7283 GCA_051953235.1 Nitrobacter sp.
CGCACAGGCGGGCCGGGTGTTGCAGCAGGTGCTTGAGACATCGGCGTCGCTGGAAAGCGATGCGCTGCTCGATGCCTTCAAGAAGGTGAACATCCCCTTCGGCGATCCGAATCTCTATGTGGCCAAGCCCAAGGGCCTGCAATTCGCGGAGGATCGCTTGCTGAAGGACGGCAGCGCCATGTTCATCCAGTGGACGCCCGAACAGCAGCAGCAAGTGATCTTCCCGAAGGAATTCGCGCAGACGACGCCACGTCCTCGCGTGTGAGATTTGTCTGTGGCTCTGCTTGAGGTCGAAAAGGTCACCAAGCGCTTTGGCGGACTCGTCGCCCTGAACGACGTCGGTTTTTCCGTCGCCGAGGGCGAGATTCTTGGAATCATCGGCCCGAACGGCGCCGGCAAGACGACGCTGTTCAGCGTAATCTCCGGCTTCGCGCCGCCGAGCAGCGGTGACGTTCGCTTCGACGGCGCCAGCATCGTCGGTGTGCTGCCGGATCGGCTGGTGCGGCGCGGGCTGATCCGCAGCTTCCAGATCGTGCAGACCTTTGCCGACATGACCACGCTCGATGTGGTCACCACGGCGGCGCTGACGCGGCGGCCGATCCGCGAGGCCATCGATTACGCCGCGGAGGTGCTCGGCCGCGTCGGTCTTGCCGGCAAGGAGCATCTGACGCCGCTCACGCTGTCATTGCAGGACAAGAAGCTGCTGGAACTGGCCAAGTGTCTTGCGACCGATCCGCGGTGTATCCTGCTCGACGAGGTGATGGCGGGTCTGACCATGGCCGAAACCGACAAGCCGATCGCGGTGGTGCGTGAACTCAACCGGCAGGGCGTGACCATCGTGATGGTCGAACACGTCATGCCTGTGATCATGCAGCTTGCGACCCGCATGGTCGTGATCAACTTCGGCGAGAAGATCGCCGAAGGGTCGCCTGGCGACATTGTCAGGGATCAGCGGGTCATCGACGCATATTTCGGGGAGCACCTCGATGCTTGAGATCGAGCACCTCGTTACGGGATATGGCGGCGTGCCGGTGCTGCAGGATGTCTCGCTGACGCTTGCGGCCGGCGAGATCGTCGGGTTGCTCGGCGCTAACAACGCCGGCAAGACCACGCTGATCAACAGCCTGTCCGGCGTGTATGCGCCGATGTCGGGCCGCATCCTGTTCGAAGGGACGGATGTCACCGCGCTGACCCCGCGTGCGAGGGTCGAACTCGGTATCGTGCAGGTGCCTGAAGGACGGCTGGTCTTCCCGGAGATGAGCGTGCGGGAAAACTTGCTGCTCGGCGGCATCAATCGTCGCGCCCGTTCAAATCGCGCGCGCCAGATGGAGCATGTGCTGGAGCTGTTTCCCCGCATGAAGGAACGGCTGTCGCAAAACGCCGGCACGCTGTCGGGCGGCGAGCAGCAGATGCTGGCGATCGGCCGCGCGCTGATGGCCGAAGCGCGCGTTCTCATGCTGGACGAGCCGTCGCTCGGCCTCTCGCCGCTATTCGTGCAGTATATCTTCGGCATCATCGACAAGCTGCATGCCGAAGGATTGACGATCCTTCTGGTCGAACAGAACCTCAACCTGACGCTGCGGCATGCCCAGCGCTGCTACGTCCTCGAGCGCGGGCGCGTCGCGATCGAGGGGCCCGCCGATGCCATCAAGAACGATCCGCGCACGCGCAGCGCCTATCTCGGATTGTGAGCGGAGGCCGATGTGGCTGAATTTCTTCAAGCTCTGACGCAAGGCCTTCTGATCGGCAGCACCTACGGGTTGCTGGCTCTCGGCATGGGGCTGGTGTACGGCGTCAGCGGGGTCGTCAACTTCGCTCATGGCGATTTCATCGCGCTCGGCATGTTCATGTGTCTCGCGCTGTATTCCGCGCTGTCGCTTGATCCCTATGTGTCGATCATCATCACCGTGCCGGTCATGATGGGAGTCGGTGCGCTGGTCTATCGCTACCTGCTGCGCCCGATGGTGGGCTACAAGTTCCTGATGATCGTGCAGCTCACCCTGGGACTGAGCCTCGTGCTGCAAAACGGAATCCTGATGGTGTTCGGCGGGCAGCCGGCGCGCACGCCGTCGGCGGTGGAATCCAAGTTGTGGATTCTTGGCGAGGTGGTGATGCGAGTCCCGCACGTCATCGCTTTCGTCGTCTCGTTTGCCATGGCGATCGGCCTCTACGTGATGCTGCGCTCGACCGATTTCGGCCGTTCGATCCGCGCAGTGCATCAGAACGCGCACGCCGCGTCCTTGATGGGAATCGATGTCGGGCGCGTGCAGACACTGACGTTCGCGCTCGGCATCGGCATCCTGGCGATCGCGGCGGCGCTGCTGCTGCCGGGAACGCCGATCCAGCCGACGATGGGGCTGCGCTACACGGTGATCACCCTGCTCGTCGTGGTGCTCGGCGGCATGACAAACTTTGTCGGCATCATGCTGGGCGGTCTGGTGATTGGCGTTTCGGAAGCGTTCGGAACGATTTATCTCTCCGATATCCTGGGCATGCTGTTGCCCTACGGAATCTTCGTTCTGATCATGCTGTTCCGGCCTCAGGGCCTGACCTGGGGGACCGCGCGATGAGGCCCGACTTCTATAAAATTCTGGCATCGCCGGTGCTGTGGGGCGTTCTGATTCTTGCCGCGCCGCTGCCGTTCCTGCTGCCGAGCTATTACCTGCACATCGTCATCCTGTCGCTGGTTTACGTCGCCCTTGCGTCGTCATGGAATATCGTCGGCGGCATGGCCGGCCAGATCTCGCTGGCCCATAGCCTGTTCATCGGCATCGGCGCGATGTTCTCGACCGCGCTGCTGCTGAAGCTCGGGATCAATATGTGGGTTGGCCTTGTGATTTCGGCGGCGATTTCGGCGGTGCTGGCGGCGATCATCGCGTGGATCGACTACCGCTTCCGGCTCGGCCATCTCTCGTTCGTGCTGATCACGCTGGCCTTCGCCGAAATGGGCGGCCTTGTCGTCGAGGGCTGGGATTTTCTCGGTGGCGCGTCGGGCCTGCTGCTGCCGCGCGACACCGGTCACTTTCTCGAATTCCAGTTCGGTGGAAGTCACGGCGCCTTTTGGGTGATGCTGGTCCTCGCCGTCGTCTGCGTTCTCGTCAACGTGGCGATCCTCAACGCGCCGCTCGGCTATTATCTGCGCACTATCCGCGACAACGAAAACGCCGCGCGCGCGATCGGCGTCAACGTGCTGCGCTACAAGGTCGCGGCGATGGTGATTTCGGCCGTGCTGGCGTCGGTCGTCGGCACCGCCTATGTCCGCTACCTGACCTTCGCAGACCCTTATCTTTTGATCTCGCCGACAATCACGATCGAAATCGTGCTGTTCGCGACGGTCGGCGGGCTGGGAAGCGCGTTCGGGCCGGCACTCGGCGCATTGCTTCTGGTCCCGCTCGGCGAAATCCTGCGCGGTCAGCTTGGCGGCGTGCTGCCGGGGCTGCACTACTTCATCTACGGCATCGTGGTGATCGCCGTGATTCTGGTGACGCCGCAGGGATTGCTGCCGCTGGTCGAGCGGCTTTGGAAGCGGCGACCGGAAGTCACCGCGATCAAGTAGCCGGCGCTGGCTTTTTAGCCGCCCTGCGCGTCGATCTTCCTGTCGGATCGCCCTCGAGACCGCTTCCGGCTTTCGCCGAAGCATGCTAGGCGAACGCCGGTTTTTTGGATCGGATCGCGGGATCCGATCATTGCGGGTGTCTGGGGAAAGCCACATGAAGTTTCTTCCGCTTCTCATCGCGGTGCTGCTGCCGGCAACGGCCCTTGCGCAAACGGCCGCAACCAAGCCGCCAATGGTCGGAGACAGGCCCTTGGTCCAGGTGAAGCCGCGGCCGGCCAAGCCAGCCAAACCAGTCAAGCCTCAGGCAATGGCGGTACGTCTGCAGGCCTGCCTCGAGATCGAGGACGGATCCAAGGGAAGGCTGGACTGCTACGACGGGGTCGTCCCGCCGCAGCCCAAAGCCAACGCGCCCGCCGCAAAGGCAGTCAGGGATTGCCGCTTCACCAAGGAAGAGGACGAGCGGCTGGGATGCTTCAACGGGTTCGTTGAACGGATTCCCAAGCTGCCGGCGCGGTAGTCCGCCGTCCGCACGTTACCGCGGTGCTTTCAGTGCTGGAAGTCACACGGCTTGTGCGCCGTTGTTTCAGTCCGGTGTCGCTCAGGCGGCGTCGCGCTGTGGCTTTCGGCCAGCCTTCTTCGTTTCAGCCTGTGTCAGGAATCGGACGCCGAGCTGCTCGCCATTGACCCAGGCGAGTTCGCAGCGGCGATAGGCGAGTCCTGTCGTCGACAGCAGCAGAAAGAATTCTTTCAGGTTAAGGCCCTCGATCGAATCTTCGACGGTCAGGCGAGCACCGGTCTTGGAGACGTCCTCGATGATGCAAGCACGCCGCCAAGTGCCGTCGATGCCCATCATCTGGGCCTCGAAACGGTGCGAGAACTCAACCCGGTCTGCCTTGCGTTTTTCGTGCGTAGCCATGTCTGCCTCAAACTGCAGCACGCTGGAATGGCTTCCATGATGCATGATATGTTCTAACTCATGGTAAAAATACACCGTGCAAGAACGTCGCAGCCTTCCGCGAACCCATCACCCAAACGGGTTATGTGAGGGTCGCGCACCGGACGTCAGAGATGCGATCGCTGCCGGATTTCATTCGAAATTGAAGGAGGGCCCATGATCCGATTTGCCGCCGCCTTGTCCCTTCTGCCTCTGCTTGCGATGACTGCAACCGTATCAGCGCAAACCGCAGCCGAGCGACACAACTCCGCTTGCACACGCGACGTGGTGCGTCATTGCCGCGCCAAGATGAATGACGGCGACATGGTTGTTCTGGCGTGTCTCAAGGAACACCGGTCGAAACTCAGCAAGGCCTGCGCGAAGACGCTGGCCGAGCACGGTCAATAGACCGCTCGGAAGGTTCAGGTGCTGCTTCCGACAGCCGTCGATGCCGGCAGAACCTCGGCGGCGGCGCGATCAGGCGAGTCTTCTTTCCAGCGCACCGAGCCGAGTGGCCGCTCCAGCATGCGGCGGACGTGGACCGGGTCAGGCCCGAGATGGAAAGCCATCGCACGCTGATGCAGCGCCCGGTCTGATTGCGTCGAACGATTGCGCTGGCGCAGATAATCGAGCCACGTCGGACAGTGGTAGCGCTCGAGCCAGATCTCGGGATCGGCGATATCGCGCGCGATGGTCCAGCCATAGGCGCCGTTGCGCTGCCGGCTGAGTTGAACCTCCTGCATCAATCCATGAAACGCACGCGCGTTGTCCTGATCGACGCGATATTCGATTTCGACCACCAGAGGTCCGCTGCGACCGGTGAGTGACAGCTTCACCTCGGGATCGGCGAGGCTGTCGGCGGCTTCGTTGCGTCCGCCGACCGGGGGCATGGTGATCCAGAGTCCCAGAAGCGGCGAAAGAAACATGGCCGCGCCCGAGACGAGGAGCGCGGTCTCGACGCCCACGACGTCGGTGAGATGACCCCAGCCCCAGCTTCCGATGGCAATGCCGCCGGCGATCGAGGCCTGGAATGCGGCAAGCGAACGTCCGGCCACCCAGCGCGGCGCCGACAGTTGAACGCCGATGTTGAACAGCGCGACCGCGAGCATCCAGACCGATCCCGCGACCACCAATGCGGCCGCCGTGATGACAGGCTCATGACTCACGGCGACGACGGCGATTGCCGCGCCCATGATCAATGCGCAGGCGCGTACCGAGGTTTCGCCGCTGAGGCGCTTGCGCACCTCGCCGATATTGAGGGCGCCGATCACAGCGCCCATGCCGAATGCGCCGAGCATGATGCCGTAGGTTTGCGCGCCGCCGTGCAAGAGGTCGCGGGTGACCAGGGGCATCAGCGCGGAGATCGATCCGCCCGCAATGCCGGTCACCAATGTCCGTGCCAGCACGATGCGGACCGGCGGCGAATTCGAGATGTAGCGCACGCCCGAAATGATCGCGCGCCGCAGCTGCTCGGGCGGCAGCCGCGAGGGTTCGTTGATGCGCCGCCACAGCAGCAGCACGACAAGAAGCGGAATGTAGAGAACAGCATTGGCAACGAAAGCCGCGACCGCGCCGGCCGCGGCCACGATGATGCCTCCGATCGCTGGCCCGAAGCTGCGGGCGATGTTGTAGCTGATGCCGTTCAGCGCCACGGCCGAGGGAAGAGTTTCGATCGGGACCTGCTCGCTCACCGACGCCTGCCAGGCCGGTCCGAACAGGGCGTTACCGCTGCCCACCACGAAGCAGAAGGCCAGCAGGATTTCCGGCGTCACTGCCCCGAGCCAGGACAGCACCGCAAGAGCGGTTGCGCCGGTCAGTGCGATCGACAACGAGATCACGGCGATTATCCGCCGGTCGTACATATCGGCGATTGCGCCGGCCGGCATCGAGATCAGCATGATCGGCAGCATCAGCGCGGTCTGGACCAGCGCGACCTTGTCGGCGGAGGCCGTCATCTGGGTCATCGCCCAGGCTGCGCCGACTCCCTGGATCAGGAGGCCGAGATTGGACAACAGGCTGGCGAGCCAGATACGGCGGAATACCGAATGGCGGAGCGGCGCAGCAATGTGGCCTGCGGAAAATCTCGGTCCTTTCGGCGGTTCGGTCATGGCTGGCCTGTGGTCGCGGCTGCGATCGGATGGCGCTTCCGGGCGCTGATTCGCAGCGAGTCTCGTCCGATTGATGCCTGCGAATCTCCCGATCTGTCCAGTCGAGACACGCCCTTGAGCCGCCGCGACGGGCTGTTAGGGTGGGGACAATTAAAATGGAGGCACGCATGATCGGCTCGCGGCGGACGTTTCTGAAGGGCATCGCGGCGCTGCCCCTGGTGGCAAGCGGACCAGGGCTTCGGGCCGTGGCGCAGACCTCCGGCGTACCCTCCGCGGCCACGCAGGTCCCGCCGATCCTGTTCGTGCATGGCAACGGGGATCATGCGCCATTGTGGATCACCACGATGTGGCGGATGGAATCCAACGGCATTCCGCATGACCGCATGTTTGCCATCAACTTCACCGATCCGCTGGCGCGCAGCGACGATGCCGTCGCCCAGCAAGATCGTTCCTCGACCGCGGACCAGCGGCGCGAGCTCGGTGACGCCGTCAAGGCGCTGAAGGAGCGCACCGGCGCGTCACGCGTCGCTCTGGTCGGTAATTCCCGTGGCGGCAACTCCATCCGCAGCTACATCAAGAATGGCGGCGGCGGAGATGTCAGTCACGCGGTGCTGTGCGGCGTGCCCAATCATGGCGTTTTTGCCTGGGACAGCGGCCTCGGCAACGAATTCAATGGAAAGGGACC
>JBQCIZ010000023.1:0-5384 GCA_051953235.1 Nitrobacter sp.
GCCTGCGTATAGAGCGTTTCCAGCACGCGCCGTCCTGCGTCGCAGCCGTCGCGCGATCCGGCGATCGTGATGTGGTTGCCGCGGGAGTCGATGACGATACCGAGCCGCCGCTCGACCTGTGCGAGATTTTGTCCGTAAGGCCCGACCAGCGCTGACACCGCGCGGTTGTCATCGAAGTCGATGACGACTTGCGTTTCGGGCGGGGCTTGCATGTCGAGTTTCCGGCTGGGGGCGAGTGAAGGCGAATCCGATGCGCTCTTGGGCAAGGGTTCAGGCTCCCATAACCGCTTGAGGAGATGTCTTCGACGGAGAATTGTTCACAGGCGCTCGCGCCCCGACCGCGTCTGCGAGCGATCCGAGCAGGCTGTAGCGCTCGAGGCTTTCGATCGTTACCGGCAACACCTGTCCGATAATATCGTCGGAGGCCATCACATGTGCCGGCTGAAGATAGGCGGTGCGGCCAACGATCTGGCCCGGGTTGCGCGCGGCGCGTTCGAACAACACATCGACCGTCTTGCCAATCGCCGCCTTGTTGAAGGCGGATTGCTGGCTGTCGATCAGATTCTGAAGCCGCTCCAGTCGCGCGTCCATGTCGGCCGTTGACACCGTGTCCTGCATCTCCGCTGCCGGAGTTCCGGGCCGCGGCGAATACTTGAACGAATACGCGCCAGCGTATCCGATTTGCGTGACAAGCGCGAGGGTCGCGGCAAAATCTTCCTCGGTCTCGCCCGGGAAGCCCACGATAAAATCCGATGAGAATGCAATATCTTGCCGGACCGCACGAAACCGGTCGACGACGCGCCGGTAATCGTCGGCGGTATGCTTGCGGTTCATGGCGGCGAGGATGCGATCGGAGCCCGACTGCACCGGCAGGTGCACGAACGGCATCAACGCATCGAGATCGCGGTGCGCGTCGATCAGCGAATCCTCGACGTCGCGCGGATGGCTGGTGGAGTAGCGCAGCCGGACGATGCCGGGAATCTCGGCGAGGCGATGCAGCAGCCTGCCGAGCGGCCAGGGCCGCCCGTCCGGGCCGTCGCCGTGATAGGCGTTGACGTTCTGCCCGATCAGGGTGATCTCGTGAACGCCGTTGTCTGCGAGGCGCTGCACATCCTCGACAATCTTCGCGGCCGGACGCGATACCTCGGCGCCGCGCGTGTAAGGCACGACGCAGAACGTACAGAACTTGTCGCAGCCCTCCTGCACCGTGACGAAAGCAGAGATGCCCCTGGCGCGAATGGCCTGCTTCGACGGCTGCGGCAAGAATCCGAATTTATCCTCGACCGGAAATTCGGTGTCGAGCGCGCGGCCCTGGGCCTTCGCGCGAGCTAGCAGCTGAGGCAGGTTGTGATAGCTCTGCGGGCCGACCACAACATCGACGACAGGTGCGCGGCGAATGATCTCGTCGCCTTCGGCCTGTGCGACACAACCCGCTACGACAACGTCCATCTTACGGCCTTCGCGTGCCGCCTCGTCTTTGGCGACGCGCAGCCGCCCAAGTTCGGAATAGACCTTCTCGGATGCTTTCTCGCGGATGTGGCAGGTATTGAGGATGACGAGGTCCGCGCCCTCGGCGCTCGCGGTCTCGACAAAGCCTTCCGGCGCCAGCGTGTCCACCATGCGCTGGGCATCGTAGACGTTCATCTGACAGCCGTAGGATTTGATGTGCAGCTTGCGCGGCGGTGTCATGGGGCCTGTTGCCGGAGAAAAAGCAGCTCGTGCTGATGCTGCTCAATTATAGGCTGGTTGCCCGAAAATCTAGTATTTGCAGGGGAGTTCCGGGGTCTGCGGAGCGCAGAATCCGTCAATCCCGCCCGAATGCATGCCGATTTCAGGATAAGGCTGCTGATTCCGGCAAGGCGCCGCGGGTCTGCCCGAGCTTTGCGATCAGCCTCGGCAACTCGCGCATATCGGCAAACGCGGCGATTGCGCCGGCGCGACGCAGCGTGTCGGCGTAACCGGGACGGCAGTGGCTGCCGCCGCAATAGCCAAGCACGGTCATTCCGGCCGCGATTCCGCCGGCAATGCCGGACACGCTGTCCTCGACGACAACGCATCGTCCGGGTGCGACACCCATGCGCTCGGCCGCGAACAGGAACAAATCCGGAGCCGGCTTGCCGTTGCGGACTTCGCTCGAAGAAAAGATGTTCGGTGCGAAACGGTCGTAGAGGTTGGTGCATCCGAGGCTGATGCGCATACGTTCGTGCGATCCGCTGGAGGCCACGCAAACTGCCTGCGTGATCGCAGCGAGCGCTTCATGAATGTGGAGTGTCGGCGACAGGCTTTCGCGAAAGGTGCTGAAGATCCGGCTCTTCAGTTGTGCGTCGAAATCCTCCGGCAGGCGGCGTCCCAGTTCGGTCTCGACCTCGATTATCGCCTGTCGCGCCGAGCGGCCGAGGAAGCGGTCGAACACCTGGTCGGAGGTGATCGGATAGCCGTTGCGCGTCAGCACCTCGGCATGAACGCTGCACGAGATGACCTCGCTGTCGACCAGCACGCCGTCGCAATCGAAAATGACGAGGTCGGGGCCGGGCCCCACGCCTCGCGGATCAGGGAGAGATGCCATCAGGATTTGTCGTCGTCCATCGGGACGCAATAAAGCTCGAGCCGGTGGTCGACCAGCTTGTAGCCGAGCTTGCGGGCGACCTCGGCCTGCAGCTTCTCGATTTCATCCGAGGTGAATTCGATCACCTTGCCGTCGCGCAGGTTGATCAGATGATCGTGGTGGCTGTCGCGCATCTGCTCGTAGCGTGCGCGGCCTTCGCGAAAATCGTGGCGCTCGATGATGCCGGCGTCCTCGAACAGCTTGACCGTGCGATAGACCGTCGAGATCGAAATCTTGTCGTCGACGGCGACGCAGCGGCGATAGAGTTCCTCGACGTCGGGATGATCTTCCGCTTCGGCGAGGACGCGCGCGATCACGCGGCGCTGCTCGGTCATGCGCATGCCGGTCGCGGCACAGCGTGCCTCGATCTCGGTCGGTTTTAGCGCAGGGGCAGGTTTCAGGGCCGTCATCGTGTATCCGATTGTTCGCGCGACCCGCCGAAACGAGCGGTTCTGCACGAGACCTTTTTGCCACCGCGAGCGGCCTACGACAAGTCGCGGCGCATGACCAAAGCGTTCAATTCCTGGCCGCCCGCTTCCCGATAGTAGCGTTCGCGGCGGCCAATCACAGTGAATCCCATGCGCGCATAGAGTTTCCGCGCTGGTTGATTATTTTCCTCGACTTCGAGGAACACGGTTCGGACACCCCGGCCGGCAAGCGTGCCGAGATGGGTCAGCAACAGATCGTGCGACAATCCGCGGCCGCGATGCCGTGCCGCCACCGCGATGGACAGGAGCTCTGCTTCGTCGGCGGCCATGCGGGATACGGCAAAACCGATCACCTTCGATCCCGTGCGCAGCCGCTGTACCAGGGTATTGCGTTCCGCCATCATGGTCTCGAATTCGCCTTCGCCCCATCCGCGATGAAACGATGCGCCGTGGATCGCGGCAAGCTGCGGCGCATCGCGCGATGCAGCGATCTCGACCACAGGCGTTGCTTGCCCCCACAGGGCGGAGAACCATGCCATCATGATGCGGAGAGCTGTGCAGTCTTGTGCTCGCTCGCCGGTTTGGCGTCGGGTGCGCGCAGATAATATGGCCGTGCCGGCGCGGTGTTCGGGCTGACGGCCGCACCGAGCCATGCCACCCAGGCGATGTCGGGCGCTGGCTGTGCATCAACCTGCACCGGCGGCAACGCCTCGGCGGGCCAGCGATCGGCGAGAATTTTCGCGGCGTTGCCGACGAGGTGTGGCGCACCGAACCGCGATGCGGCGAGCGCCTCGTCGATCGGTGCCACGCGTGGCCGGATCAATGTTGAGCCGTTGCCACCCACGGCCTGAAAATAGACGTGGTCGTGCCGGGCATCGATCGCGGATATCACCGGGTTCTGGCCGTTCTCGCTGACGACAGGCGCGGCGTAGGCCGTGAGTGTCGTCACGCCGACGACAGGCTTGTTGGCGGCCAGCGCGATACCGCGCGCAGCGGACAATCCGACGCGCAGTCCGGTGAAGCTGCCGGGACCGGTGGTCGCGGCGATGCGATCGAGCGCCGCAAAAGCCACGTCCGCAGCTTTCATGACCCGCGCGACCAGCGGCATCAGCGCCTCGGCGTGCCCCCGCTTCATGGGCAGCGATTCCTGCGCAATCATCCGGTTGGCTTTGGTGTCCAATACGCCGGCGGCGCAGGCATCGAGGGCGGTATCGATCGCAAGAATGAGCATGGAACCAGAATAGCACCGTTCCCGGCGGATTACCTGCGGTTCCCGCCACCAGAAACGAGTTTTAGACACCGGATTGCCGCGATTCCGGCCAGTTCTTCCGCTTTCTCCTTTTGCCTTGGATCGGCCGCGACTTAATCCGCATTTAACTAAAAGTCGCCTTAATGACGCTCCGCAAGTCTGCGACAGGTCCGTTACACTTTGGGGTCAGCGATCCAGTCATGCGCAGTCTTGCAGTCACGCGTGCCGTCGGCATGCAGGGTTTCGAGTGCCGCCTGAGATCAGGCGTTGAATGATTCTGGACGTGGGGCGAATGACGTACGTTACGGGCACGCGTTATTATGATGTGGCGGCTTATGCCGCTGGCCCCTCCCGAAAGGCCGTTCCCCAAAATATCCTCGGTGGCACCGCGCTCGCGTGCATCGCGCTCGCCTGCGGATGGACGCTGTATACCCATGTGGCGGGCGGGCAGCCGGAGCTGATCACGGCGTCACTGCCGCCGGCCGCGTCGATCCGGTTATCCGCGCCGGCCGAGCGCATCGCGGCGGCCTATGAGGCCTTGCGCGAGATGCCCGCGCCGCGCGCCGAACCTCCTGCGCCGGTCGTCAAGGCCCGCACGGAAGATCCCGCTACCCGCGCTCGCACCGCGCTGCTTTACGGCCCGCGTTTCCTCGGTCCGCAGCCCGGCACGTTCCGGCCGGTGATGGAACAGGCACCCGCTCCGCAGCAAGTTGCCTCGCTGCCGCCGCAGCCCGCGGCAGAAGCCTTGCCGCTTCCGCCGACGCCGCAAGTTGCTGCCGTTATTCCGATGCCGGCGCCGCGTCCGGCTGAGCTACGGCAGTTGCAAGCGACCAATCCGTCCCGCCGCGAGGTGGCGCAGGCCAACGCTCCCGTCGCGCTGGAGCCGAAGAAGCCGTCGATCTTTGAAAAGTTGTTCGGCCGGCCCGCGCCCGCGGGCCCGCAGCTCGCGTTCGCTTCGCCGGATGGCGGCATATCGAGCGACGGCGAGAGTCTGACGCTCGGCCGTATCCCGCAATACGACCAGTATACGGCAGTCTACGACATCACCGGTCACACGGTTTATCTGCCGGACGGCACGAAACTCGAGGCGCATTCGGGTCTC
>JBQCIZ010000024.1:0-2573 GCA_051953235.1 Nitrobacter sp.
CCGGCGGATTACATGGCGCGCCATGGCCATTCGCGAAATTATCGTTCTTCCCGACAAGCAGTTGCGTCTCGTCTCCAAGCCGATCGAAAAGGTCACAACGGAGATCCGCAAGCTCGCCGACGACATGCTCGAGACCATGTACGACGCGCCGGGCATCGGTCTCGCCGGGATTCAGGTCGCGCAACCCATGCGCATCATCACCATGGACCTCGCCAAGCGCGACGAAGAGGGCGAGACGCAGCCGCGGCCACGCGTCTTCATCAACCCGGAAATTCTCTCGGCGTCAGAGGAATTGTCGGTCTACGAGGAAGGCTGCCTGTCGATCCCCGAATATTACGAGGAGGTCGAGCGGCCGGCGCGCGTGCGCGTCCGCTTCACGGACCTCGATGGCAAGGTGCACGAGGAAGATGCCGAAGGGCTTTATGCCACCTGCATCCAGCATGAGATCGACCATCTCAACGGCGTGCTCTTCGTGGATTATCTCTCGAAGCTGAAGCGCGACCGCGTGATGAAGAAGTTCGCCAAGGCGGCTAAGCTGGCGAGCAAGTAGACCGCGCGTCCAGAGCCGTCACCCTGAGGTGCGAAGGCGTCCCTTGACGCCGAGCCTCGAAGGGCGACGGCATGGAGATATCCTCCATCATCCTTCGAGGCTCGCCGAAGCCGGGTCGCACCTCAGGATGACGTTCTGAGTTATGTGGGAAGCCTGTTCCTATGCCGTTGCGTCTGATCTTCATGGGCACGCCGGATTTCGCGGTGCCGACGCTCGCAGCACTCGCGGCGCACGGTCATGAGATCATCGCCGTCTACACCCGCGAGGCCAAGCCGTCCGGCCGCGGCATGAAGCTGCAACCGAGCCCGGTGGCGCGTGAAGCACAGCGTCTCGGCATTCCCGTGCTGACGCCGAAGACATTGAAGACCCAGGATGCGCTGGATGAATTCCGCGCGCACGGCGCGGATGCCGCCGTTGTGGTCGCCTACGGCATGATCCTGCCGCAGGCCGTTCTCGACGCGGTGCCGCTCGGCTGCTTCAACCTGCATGGATCGCTGCTGCCGCGCTGGCGCGGCGCCGCGCCGATCAACCGCGCCATCATGTCGGGCGATACCGAAAGCGGCGTGATGGTCATGAAGATGGACGCCGGCCTCGATACTGGCGACGTCGCCATGGCGGAGCGGATCGCCGTGACCGATGCGATGACGGTGTCCGACCTTCACGATGCGCTGGCGCCGCTCGGCGCAGACCTGATGGCGCGCGCCATGGGCGCGCTGGAACGCGGCCAGTTGCGGTTGACGAAGCAGGCCGAGGAAGGCGTGACCTACGCCACGAAAATCGAAAAAACCGAGGCGCGGATCGACTGGAGCAGGCCGGCGCGCGAGGTGCTGCGTCATATCCATGGCCTGTCGCCGTTTCCGGGCGCTTGGTGCGAGATGCCTATTGATGGTGAGCAGGTGCGAGTGAAGATCCTGCGCTGCGAGATGGCGAAAGGTGCGGGGAAACCCGGTGAGTTGCTCGACGACCGCCTGACGATTGCCTGTGGCGATGGTGCGATCCGTATTCGCGAGCTGCAGCGGGCCGGCAAGGCGCCGATGAAGGCGGAGGAATTTTTGCGCGGCACGCCGCTGAAGCCACCCGCGCAGGTGAATTGATGCCGCGCTATAAGCTCACCATCGAATATGACGGCGGCCCGTTCTGCGGCTGGCAGTATCAGGACAACGGTCCGTCGGTGCAGGGCGCGCTAGAGGCGGCGGTCAAGGCGATCTGCGGCGACGATGTGCGGGTGCATGGCGCTGGCCGCACCGATGCCGGCGTGCATGCGCTGGCGCAGGTGGCGCATTGCGACATCACCAAGCCGTTCGCGCCGAACCGCCTGCGCGACGGTCTCAACGCGCATCTGCGGCCGTATCCGATCGGCGTGCTCACGGCCGAGATCGTGCCTGATACGTTCGAGGCGCGATTCTCCGCGATCAGGAGGCACTATGTTTATCGCATTGCCAACCGGCGCGCGAACCTTGCGATTGGTATGGGCCACTTCTGGCGTGTGCCGCGGCGTCTTGATGCAGAGGCCATGCACGCAGCGGCGCAGCGATTGCTCGGTAAGCATGATTTCACGACGTTCCGCGATACCGAATGCCAGGCCAAATCGCCGGAAAAGACGCTCGATCAGCTCGACGTGGTCAGGGATGGCGACAACATCAGCATCGTCACGTCGGCGCGATCGTTCCTGCACAGCCAGGTGCGCTCGATGGTCGGCTCGCTGGTCTGGGTCGGCCATGGCCGCTGGAGCGCCGATGATCTCGCGGCAGCGCTCGCCGCACGGCGCCGCGAGGCCTGCGGCCCGGTCGCGCCGCCCGATGGGCTGTATCTGGTGCGGGTGGATTACTGAGCCGCAGCAAGCCCCGTCAGCGCATCCCAGAACAGGCTTTCGCCGTCCTTCACGTTGGCGGTCCAGTCCTGATGCGCGAGATCGTTGGCGTCGTCGGTGATGAACTTGAACGCGCGCCACGGCAGGCTGTGGCGCTGGCACACCTGCGCGATCGCGAATAGCTCCATGTCGACGATGTCGACCTTGTTTTCG
>JBQCIZ010000025.1:0-2585 GCA_051953235.1 Nitrobacter sp.
CAGCACTGCGGTTGGCATATTCCTCGGAGGCTTGCGCGTTGTGCCGTTCCTTTTCGAACTGGCTGATGTCGGCGCCCGAAACGAAGGCCCTGTCCCCGGCGCCTTTCAGGATCACCACGCGGATCGCGGGATCGTCATGCAACCGGGTCAGCGCCTCGCCAAGGCCCTCCCACATCTCGAGCGAGATCGCGTTGCGCTTCTCGGGGTTGTTGAAGGCGATGACGCCGACGCCCTCGAATGCCGATTGCAGGATCTTGCCGCCTGCGAAGGATGTCGCGTTGTCGCTGTTCATATTGTCGGTCATGAGGATCGGCTTTCGCGGAAAAGATGCCATCCGGCACTGGCCGGCGGGGCGATGCTTCAGGCGTCATAGCATCGTTTGCGGCGGCGGCCCAAAGCGGCGATGGCCGCACGACATCGGATCACCGGCCGCCGTGTGACTGGCGAAAGGCCGCGCGGTTAAGGAACTTCTAACGAGCATGTGTTTACTGTCGCGGACTATCCCCCATGGCGCAGCAAGCTGCCTTTCGCGACCGGAGAACCCTGTGAAATCGTTCAATAACCTCCCCATCACCGCAAAGCTGGGAATTTTGGTTGGTGTCACCTTGCTCGGCTTGTGTGCCGCGGGTGTCATGGCTGCCAGGCTGGTCAGCCAGGAGATGATGAGTGCCCGGATGGAGCAGACCCACGCGATCGTGGATGTTGCGCTCAATATGGCGAAGGGATTGCAGAAGCAGGTCGAGGCCGGCGAACTGACCAAGGATGCGGCGATCAAGGAATTCTCCAAGCGGGCCCAGACGCTGCGCTACGATAACGGCTCTGGCTATATTTTTGCCTATACCATGGATGGAGTCACTCTTTCGGCGCCGGATCCCAAGCAGATCGGCACCAACCGGCTCGACGTGGAGACCAACGGTCGCAAGCTGGCGCGTGAATTGCGCGACGGCGTCGCCGCCAAGGGCGATGTGACGCTGTACTACGAATACATGAAGCCAGGCACGGAGAAGCCGATCCGCAAGGTGTCCTATGCGGTCGCGATTCCCGGCTGGAATATGTTCGCCGGCACTGGCGCCTATCTTGAGGACCTCAACGCCAAGCTGATGCCGATCGTCTGGACTCTCGTTCTTGCAACCCTTGCGATCGCGGTGGTGTCCGGCGTGATCGCATGGTTCGTCGCGCGCAGCATCACCCGCCCGCTGAACCAGTTGGGCACCCGGATGCAAGGTATCGCTGAAGGACAGCTCGATGCGGATATTCCCGGCGTCGGCCGCCGCGATGAAATCGGCGCGATGGCCGCGACGGTCCAGATCTTCAAGGACAACGCCATTCGCATCAAGGGGCTCGAGCAGGAAGAGGCGGCGGCCCAGCAGCGCACCGCAGCCGAGCGGCGCTCTATGATGGTTGGTCTTGCCGACGGGTTCGAGCGCAGCGTCAATGGCGTGGTGCAGTCGGTGTCGTCCTCGGCAGCCGAAATGCAGGCGACCGCGTCGTCGATGACGGCGACCGCCGGCAACACCACCGAGCGCGTGGCGACCGTCAGCGCCGCATCGGACAAGGCGCTGACCAATGTTCAGACCGTCGCAGCCGCGGCGGAAGAACTCTCGGCGTCGGTGTCGGAAATCTCCCGTCAGGTCGCTCAGTCGACCGAGATCGCCAAGCAGGCGGTCGGCGAAGCCGATCGTACCAATACCACGGTGCAGTTGTTGTCGGGGGCGGCCGACAAGATCGGCGAGGTGGTGCAGCTGATCCAGAACATCGCGGCGCAGACCAACCTGCTGGCGCTGAACGCCACCATCGAGGCGGCGCGTGCCGGCGAGGCGGGCCGCGGCTTCGCGGTCGTGGCATCCGAAGTCAAGGCGCTGGCGACCCAGACCGCCAAGGCGACCGAGGAAATCTCGGCGCAGGTGTCGAGCATGCAATCGACCACCAACGACGCCGTTTCGGCCATCGGCGGCATCTCGCAGACCATCGAGAAGATGAGCGAGATCGCGATGACCATCTCTTCGGCTGTCGAGGAGCAGGGCGCGGCGACCCGCGAGATCGCTCGCAACATTCAGGCGGCGGCGGCGGGATCGAGCGAGATTTCCAGCCATATCGGCGGGGTCAACGAAGCGGCCAGCGCGACCGGCGCGGCGGCGACCCAGGTTCTGACCGGAGCCAGTGAGCTCGACCGGCAGGCCGGCATGCTGCGCTCGGCGGTGGATGAGTTCCTGAATCAGGTCCGCGCGGCGTAACCGCGCGGGCAGCTTCTACAGGTTATTTGGCGGGGCGGCTCGGTTGGCCGCCCCGTTTCGTTTTTGCCGGATGACCCGCGAATACACGCCGTGCGCCCGGAGCTTTGACCATGGTGTGCGGGATCGGGTAATGCTGTTGGCACCAGTCTGGATGGCCTTACCCGAAGTACCATGACCGATTTTCACGGCGTTTTTCCCTATCTCGTCTCTCCGATTGACGGCGACGGACAAGTCCGTACCGACGTGATGGGCCGTCTCTGTGACGACCTGATCAAGTCCGGCGTGCACGGACTGACCCCGCTGGGCTCGACCGGCGAGTTTGCATATCTGAACCGGCGGCAGCGTGCCGCG
>JBQCIZ010000026.1:0-2275 GCA_051953235.1 Nitrobacter sp.
ACCACGATCTTGTCGGCCATGGTCATGGCCTCGATCTGGTCGTGGGTGACGTAAACGGTAGTGGTCTTCAGACGCTGATGCAGCTCCTTGATCTCGGTGCGCATCGCCACGCGCAGCTTGGCGTCGAGATTCGACAGCGGCTCGTCGAACAGGAAGACCTGCGGATCGCGCACGATGGCGCGGCCCATGGCGACACGCTGGCGCTGGCCGCCGGAAAGCTGTCGCGGAAACCGGTCGAGCAGCCGGGTGAGATCGAGGATCTCGGCGGCCCTCTTGACCTTTTCCGAAATCGTGCCGGCGTCGGCGCCACGCAGCTTGAGCGAAAAGCCCATGTTGTCGGCGACCGTCATGTGCGGATAGAGCGCGTAGTTCTGGAACACCATGGCGATGTCGCGCTCCTTCGGCTGCACGTGATTGACCACGCGATCGCCGATGGAAATCGTACCGGAGCTGATGTTCTCGAGTCCTGCGAGCATGCGCAGCAGCGTCGACTTGCCGCAGCCGGACGGGCCGACCAGAACAACGAATGCACCGTCCTCGATTGGCACGGAGACCCCGTGCAGAACCTCGAACCCGCCGAAGGATTTCCGCACGTCGCTGATCTGCACCGATGCCATCTGGAAGTTTCTCCCGCTTGTCGCTGACGCCGTACGGCAAACGCCGTCGCCGCTCTCCATTGTCGAGCACGATTGTCGGAAGTCAATTTGACCGATGTGTCCCGCTCATCCTAGAGATAACAATGGGCTGGTAGCGCTGTCAATAAATGTTCCGCCGGCTCCGACCTTATGATAACAGCACGTGATGGAACGAAAACTGCCGCAATCCGGCAAAGTCCGGCTCACGGAGGTTGCAAAGCTCGCGGGAGTGAGCCCCATCACGGCATCGCGGTTTTTCAGAAATCCCAGCGCCCTGTCGGTCAGCAAGCGCGAACGCGTTGAAAACGCGGCGCGGGAACTCGGTTACGTTCCCAATCTCGCCGCGCGCGCACTGGCCTCGCACCGCAGCGAAGTGATCGGCGTGCTGATACCGTCATTGACCAACAACGTGTTCGCCGACGTGCTGCGCGGCATCTACGACGCATCCGAAGGCAGCCGCTACAGCATCCAGCTCGCCAACACGCGCTACAGCAACCTGCAGGAAGAACGGCTGCTGCGGATATTTCACGGGCAGAAGCCGGCAGGATTGATCGTCACCGGTATCGATCAAACGCCTGAAGCACGCGCGGTGATGCGGAACATGAATTGCCCGATCGTGCAGATGATGGAAATCGGCCCCGAACCGATCGACATGATGGTCGGCCTGTCGCACAGCGACGCTGCATTTGCAGCGGTCAAGCACCTGCTCGGCCGCGGCTATAAGCGGATCGGCTTTTTGGGCGCCCGCATGGATCCGCGTGGGCAGCGCCGCTTCGACGGCTATCGCGATGCGCTGAAAGCCGCGTCGCTGTTCGATCAGCGCCTGGTCGTCACCACGTTGTCGCCATCGACGGTGCCTCTCGGCGGTATCCTGCTATCCGATCTGGTTTCCAGGATACCGGACGTCGACGCGGTCTTCTGCATCAACGACGACATCGCGCTTGGCGCCCTGTTCGAGTGCCAGCGCCGCCAGATCGCGGTGCCCGAGCAACTGGCGATCGTCGGCTTCAACGATCTCGAATTCATGGCATCCGCCGTCCCCGCGCTGACCAGCGTGCGCACCAATCGCTACGAAATGGGGCGCAAGGCGATCGAGATGCTGTCGGCCGCGATGGACGACAAGCCGCCGCAACAGCGCGTGACCGACCTCGGTTTCGAAATCGTGGCGCGCGCGAGTTCGGCGCCGCGCCGGATCTGAGGAACTGGGCGTCCTGCCGATCACGTTTTGCCGAGACCAAAAAATGGTAGCGGTGTCATTTGCGCGGGGATACATTGTTGGCGCGCCGGACATCCAATCCGGCGGCAGCGATACGAGATTTGCCTGTGGCATCCGGACTTCCAGCGTCCGGACCGAGAATGCACGATCAACGAACAGCCGCGCGGGAGAGACAATGAAGAAGAATGCCAACGGTCATGCCGCCAGCGACGGTCAGCGCCGCAAACTCCGCTCCAGTGCATGGTTCAACGATCCGCACAATCCGGCGATGACCGCGCTCTATCTCGAGCGCTACCTCAACTACGGACTGACGCGTGACGAATTGCAGTCGGGCAAGCCGATCATCGGCATCGCGCAGACCGGTAACGACCTCTCCCCCTGCAACCGGCACCATATCGAATTGGCCCACCGCGTCCGCGAGGGC
>JBQCIZ010000027.1:0-6028 GCA_051953235.1 Nitrobacter sp.
GGGATCGCGATCGCGATGATCACGTTCTCAAGCGAGGGCCCGAGCGCGGCGGTCATCACCAGCGCCAGAACCAAGAGCGGCAAGGCTTGCAGGATGTCGATGATACGCTGGAAGATCAGGTCGACCCAGCCGGAGAGATACCCCGAGGCAAGACCGATGACGACGCCGATAGAGCCGCCGAGGGCAGTCGAGCCGAGGCCGACGGCGAGAGAGATGCGGGCGCCGTGGATGATGCGGCTGAAGACGTCGCGCCCGAACGCGTCGGTGCCCAACCAGTATTTGGCGCTGGGCGCGGCGAGGGCGTGGACCGAATCCACCTGCAGCGGATCGAACCGTGCGATGACATCGGCGAAGATCGCAGCCAGCACAAAAACGACCATGATGACGAGCCCGATCGTGCCGAGCACATGCCGACCCGCCAGGAACGTATACTTGCGCCAGCCTCGCGTGGCGTGGGCGCCGGCGCGTTTGAGTTCGGCGTCGTAGTTGATCGCGCTCAACGGAAGATCTCGCGTACCGGGTTAATCATTGTATCTGATCCGCGGGTCGAAGACTGCATAGAGCATGTCGACGGTGAAATTCGCCAGCACCACGATGAGCGCGCAGAACATCACGAGATTCTGAACGATCGGATAGTCGCGCCAGCGAATGGCCTCGACAAGGAACCGCGCGATCCCGGGAATATTGAAGACGGTTTCGGTGACGATAAGGCCGCCGAAAAGAAAGGCCGCCTCGATCCCGATAACCGTGATGATCGGAAGCATGCCGTTTTTCAGCGCATGGCGGAAGTTGATTGTGGTTTCGGATGCGCCTTTGGCTCTCGCGGTGCGAATGTAGTCCTGCCGCAGAACCTCGAGCATCGAGGAGCGCGTAATGCGCATGACAAGGGCGGCGCTGCGAAATCCGACGGCGAGCGCCGGAACGCAATAGATTGCAATCGCCTGGCCGAAGCTTTGCGGATTGGGTGTGTAGATCGGCATCGTTCCGAACATGGAGACCGAGGCCATCAGGATCAGCAGGCCCAGCCAGAACGAGGGGAGCGAGAGGCCGCTGAGGCTGATGGCACGCAGGACATAATCCAGCCGGGAACCCTGTTTCAGTGCGCTGAGAACGCCGAGCGGAATTCCGATCGCTGCGGAGAACAAGAGCGCAAGACCCGCCAGCCGCGCGGTGATCGGGATGCGCGGCAGGATTTCGTCCAGCGCGGGCTTCTCGGATACGTAGGAGTATCCGAGATCTCCATGCAACAGGCCGCCAATCCAGTGCAGATACTGCACCACGATCGACTGATCGAGCCCGAGTTCCCGCTCGAGATTGGCCTTGTCCGACGGATCGACGAACCCGGCCGCATCGAACAGGATGTCGACGATGTTGCCGGGGACGATCCGCAACAGCACGAAGATGATGACCGATATCCCGAACAGGGTGATCAGCATCAGGGCCGAGCGGCGAACAATATATCCAAGCACCCGACTGCTCCGGTTGGTCGGTTGGCGCGGTACGGTTCTTGTTTGTTACGTGGCTACTTGTCGAGCCACACGTCCTCGTAGCGGTAGCCGTTGTAGGAGCTGTTCACCATTACGGTGACGCCCTTGACGTACGGCTGCCAGCACGTGCCGGTGCGCGAATGATAGATGATCGGCCGCGCCACGTCCTCCTGGATCTGCTTGTCGATCTCCCAGACAAGCTTCTTGCGCTTGTTCAGGTCGGTCTCGAGCGACTGCTTGTCGAACAGCTTTTCGATCTCAGGGTTGCAGTATTTGGTATAGTTCCGTTCGGAGTTGCAGGAATAGTTCTCGTAGAACGCCTGATCCGGGTCGTCGACGGCATTGCCAGTCAGGTTGAGACCAAGCGCATAATCCTTGCGCGCAATCTTGGAGAACCAGTTCGCGGTCTCAACGACGTCGAGCTCGCCGTCGATGTAGATGTCCTTGAGCTGATCGATCAGGATGACGGCAGGATCGCGGTAGACCGCGATGTTGCGCGTCGATACTTTCACAGCAAGGTGCTTGTTCGGGCCGTAGCCGGCCTTTTCCATCAGCTTTCGGGCTTCTTCCCGATTGGCTTTCACGTCAGGACCATAGCCGGGAATGGTTTCGAGCATGTCCTTCGGCATACCCCAGATGCCGTCGGGCTGCGGCAGCATCGTGCCGCCAATGTCGGCCTGTCCTTCGAACAGGATCGAGACGAACGCCTTCCGGTCGAGCGCGAGCGCCATCGCCTTGCGGATGTCCGGATTGTCAAACGGTGGCGACAGGCGGTTGACGATGATGTTGGTGCTGACGTTGTTGGGCGCGACCACGCAGATCGCTTTCGGGTCCTGCGCCTTGACGTCCTTGAGCAAGGGAATCGACACCTCGGTCGGGAACGTCATGTCGAATTTTCCCGAGACAAACCCGAGGATCGCGGTCGAGCGATTGGGAATGATGGTGTATTCGATGCCGTCGAGATGAGGCAGGCCCTTTTTCCAGTAGTCGGGATTTTTGACGAGTTTGATTGACTCATTGGCCTTGAACTCGACGAACTTGAAGGGGCCGGTTCCGATCGGATGCGTGCGCATTTCCGCCGGCGAGACGTGGCACGGATAGATCGGCGAGTAGCCGGAGGCGAGCAGGGTGATCAGCGCCGGTTGGGGCCGCTTCATATTGAAGGACACCTCGTAGTCGCCGTTCGTGGTGATGTCCTCGACCTGATTGTACCAGGCCTTGCGTGGATTCTTCCGGAATTTCTGCTGCGATTTGCCCATCACCATGTCGAACGTGCATTTGACGTCGGCGGCAGTGAACGGCTTGCCGTCGTGCCATTTGACGCCTTGCCGCAATTTGAAGGTGAGCTTTTTCTTGTCGTCACTCCAGGCCCAGTTCGTCGCAAGATCGGGAACGATCGAGTCGATGCTGTTCTGGGCGACATCCTGCTTATACATCACGAGGTTGTTGAACACGGCCATGAAGGGAACGTTCACGGAATAGGTCGCTTCTTCGTGAATCGATGCGCTGGCAGGGCTATCGCGATGATAGATCCGAAGGATGCCACCTTGCTTCTCTGCCGCAAAGCCAGCATTGCTGGCGATCAGCAAAGACACAATGACTCCGCCGAGCATTTTCATGCCGCGCATATTTTCCTCCCTCATGTCGGTCTCGTGTCGGACCTCTTATGCCGTAACGATACCATGATGAGGCTTTGCATCAACACCCCCTGACGTCCCCGCCATTCGTCCTTTGGATGAGGCAATGAAGCGGTGGCCAGCGAAAATGCGATTGGATTCAGTGCGCGACAGCGTTTTGCATATGAACCAATGGTTCTAGTGCCGTGAGCAGCGCAAATCCGTTGCAAGCGGGCTTCTCGCCGCAGCGCAGCAGTAATCACGAACGAACAAGCCCGGCCACGAGGCCGGGCTTGCGCATTGTGGAAAATCGCCGCCGCGGAATTTATCCGATCGGAACTGCGACAAAATGTGTCGCGTCCGCGGACTTCACGCGCATGAGCACGTCATGCTTTCCATCGGACTTCGCATCCTTCAGAGCCTTGCGCACGTCACGCACACTGGAAACCGATTTGCCGCCGACATCAAGGATGACGTCGCCGGACCGGAAGCCGCGTTCCGCCGCAGGACCATCGGGATCGACACCAGTGACCACCACACCCTTCGTGCCGGCCCCTGCGACGTCGTCGGCAGGCGCAAGCGTGAGACCGAGATGGGGGATTCCACGTGCAGTAGGACCGTTGTGTTCATGGTTGGCGCTCGCCTGACGCTGGTTCGGCAGCGTGCCCAATTCGACGGTCACCGTCTTCGCATCACCCTTGTGCAGGATATCGAGCTTGGCCGACGTACCCGGGGCCATCGCAGCAATCCGGCGAGCGAGGTCGCGCGAGTCCTTGACTGGCGTGCCATTGACCGCGGTGATGACATCGCCGGCCGTAATGCCGGCCTTGGCCGCGGGACTGTCATCCTGCGGTTCGTCGACCATCGCGCCCTTTGCTTCCTTCAAGCCGAGACTGTCCGCGATGCCCTTGGTAACCGGCTGAACCTGAACGCCGAGCCAGCCGCGCGTGACCGAGCCCTTGTCCTTGAGCTGGGCGATGACCAGCTTGGCCGTCTGCGCGGGAATGTCGAAACCGATCCCGATCGAGCCGCCTGACGGCGAATAGATTGCCGTGTTGATGCCGATCACGTTGCCGTTCATATCGAATGCCGGACCGCCGGAATTGCCCTTGTTGATGGGTGCGTCGATCTGAATGTAGTCGTCGTAGGGACCGGCGCCAATGTCGCGGCCGCTGGCCGATACGATTCCCGCCGTCACGGTGCCGCCGAGGCCGTAGGGATTGCCGACAGCGACAACCCAGTCGCCGACGCGTGGCGCACGATCCTCAAAATTCACATAGGCGAAGTCGCTTTTGCCGTCGACCTTGATCAGCGCGAGATCGGTCTTGGCATCGGTTCCGATCACCTTTGCGGTATATTTCGTCCCGTCATCGGTCGTGACCTGAACGGATTTGGCATGATCGACGACGTGATTGTTCGTAACGGCATAACCGTCCGGCGAAATGAAGAATCCCGAGCCGAGCCCGGTGATGATCTGATGACCGCGATGCATGCCCTGCGGCATATCGCCGAAGCCATACTGCTTGAAGAATTTCTCGAAGGGCGTGCCTTCCAGGCCAGGGGGTAGCATATTGTCGCTGTTCTTCATTTCGTTCGGCGAATCGGCGCTTTCGTCGACCCTTACGCGTACCGAGATGACCGCGGGCTTTACCTTCGCCACCAGGTCGGCAAACCCCTGAGGGCCACGTTGGGTTGTTTCGGCGGCGTGTGCGCTCGATGTCCAGCCGTCAGGGGCGAACCGGCCATATCCGGCACTGCTGCCCAGGGCGATTGCGACGCCGACAACCGCCACCGAGGCGAGAAGCGTCAGGCGGCGCGCGGGCAGGATCCGCCGGGGGCCGGGCCGTTCATTGCGTTCGTCAGTCATGATGAAAATCTCCAGAGGAATCCGAGCCCCAATGGAGATTTAGAAGATCAAGATTACGGCGTCCTGTCGGGTATATTAATTCGCCGCAAGAATACGCATCATGTTACGGGGACGTTCCAGATATCCTCGGCGTATTCGCGGATGGTGCGGTCGGAGGAGAACCACGCCATTCGGGCGACGTTGAGGATGCTCGATCGTGTCCAGTCCACGCTGTGCCACGTCGCGTCGACAGCGCGCTGCGTGCGGTAGTAGTCGTCGAAATCCGCCGAGACCAGATAGTGGTCCAGAAATCGTAGCGCGTGGGCGATCGGCGCGAAGCGCGAAACGTCGTCCGGTGAGAATGCACCGCGTTCGATGGCGTCGATGACGCCGGCGAGAGCAGGGGAGGATGAAATGACGTCAGTGGCGTCAAGCCCCATGGCGCGGCGCCTGACCACCTCGTCAGCCTTCATGCCGAAGATGAAGATATTATCGTCGCCAACGTGCTCGAGGATTTCGATGTTGGCCCCATCAAGCGTTCCGATGGTGATGGCGCCGTTCAGCGCGAGCTTCATGTTGCCTGTTCCGGAGGCTTCCATGCCGGCGGTGGAAATCTGCTCGGACAGATCGCTTGCGGGAACGATGACCTCCGCCGTGCTGACATTGTAGTTCGGAATGAAGACGACTTTCAGAAGTCCCTTGATCGAGGGATCGTTGTTGATGACGTTGCCGATGTCGTTGATGAACTTGATGATCAGTTTGGCCTGCCGATAGCTGGCGGCGGCCTTTCCGGCGAAGATCTTGACGCGCGGCGTCCAGTTGCCGTCCGGATTTGCGCGGATCGCCTGGTAGAGCGCGATTGTTTCGACTGCATTCAGAAGCTGCCGCTTGTATTCGTGAATGCGCTTGATCTGAACATCGAACAGCGCCGATGGATCGACGATGACGCCGAGCCGTCTGGCGATGATCTGAGCCAGCGCGATCTTGTTGGCTCGCTTTGCCGCCTGGAATTGCTTCTGGAACGCGCGGTCGTCGGATAGCCGCTCCAGCATTCGCAGCCGTTCGGGCTCGTCGAGCAC
>JBQCIZ010000028.1:0-2997 GCA_051953235.1 Nitrobacter sp.
CCGGTCGACGGGATCGTGCATCGCTATCCCGACCGGGTGTTGCTCAAGCTCGTGCACGTCTGCGCGGTCTATTGCCGGTTCTGCTTCCGCCGCGAGATGGTCGGGCCGGGCAAGGATACCGCGCTGTCAAAGCCTGCGACCGCCGCTGCGCTCGACTATATCCGCGCGCATCCGGAGATCTGGGAAGTGATCCTCACCGGCGGCGATCCGTTGATGCTGTCGCCGCGGCGGCTCGCCGAAATCATGGCCGATCTCGCGGCGATCGATCACGTCAAAATTGTTCGCATCCATACCCGCGTGCCGGTCGCCGATCCGTCGCGTATCAGTGCGGAGATGGTGGAGGCCCTGAAGGCGCCGGGCAAAACCACGTGGCTCGCGCTGCATGCCAATCACCCGCGCGAGCTGACGCCTATGGCGCGAGAGGCTTGTGCGCGGATCATCGATTCCGGGATTCCGATGGTCAGCCAGTCGGTGCTGTTGCGCGGCGTCAACGACGATGCCGCGACACTGGAAGCCCTGATGCGCGCGTTCGTCGAATGCCGCATCAAGCCGTATTATCTTCATCATGGCGATCTGGCGCCGGGCACCGCGCATCTGCGCACCACATTGGACGAAGGGCAGGCCCTGATGCGCGCGCTGCGCGGGCGTGTGTCCGGACTATGTCAGCCGGAATACGTTCTTGATATCCCGGGCGGTCACGGCAAGGCCCCGGTGGGGCCGGATTATCTGTCGCGCGCCAATTTGTCTCGGGAACGTGAACATCATGGGGAATCGCGTTATCGTATCGTCGACTACTGCGGCGACGTTCATCTTTATCCGCCGGCGCCGTAGTTCGGCGCACGCCTCGCGCGACCGGAACGCGGGACGTTTCGGAGCGTTTTCGGTGACGGGCGTCGGTGAGCGAATTCGAGTGGGAGGAGCGAGATGGGCAAGACAGTTATGGCCGTGGCATTTCTGGCTCTGATCGGCGCACCGGTCGCGCTGGCGCAATCCGGGACGAAAAGCGGCTCGCCGGATTCGGCGGCAACCAATTCCTCGCGGTACACCAACAGCGCGCCGATCGGCCATCGTCAGCCGCGGCGCAGCGACGTTCCGGATGAACAATCCGGCAAGCCGCTCGGCGTCGACCCTGCCGAGGCTGCTCTCGACCGCAAGATCAAGAGCATCTGCCGCGGCTGTTGACGCACCCTATTTGGGATTACGCGCTGCAAGCGCCATGCCGATCAGCGTGGCGCCCCCGAACATCAGGTTGAGGCCGACCAGAAGCCCGATCGCCCATAGCGCCGAGCCCGGCAAGCCGGCAATGATGACGCCCGCGACGATGATGTCCATCAAGCCTGCGGTGAGCATCCAGCCCCAGCGCTGCGAGAGTTCGCGGCGGTGTTCGAGCGCGTACATGATGGTGGCGACGCCCTCGGCCAGGAAATAAGCGCCGACCACGATGGTCAGCGTCAGCGTGCCCTGCACCGGCCGCATCAGCAGCACGATGCCGGCGAGGACGGCCAGCGCGGCCGAAATCAGCGACCACCAGAATCCCGGCATCTGCCGCGCCCAGAAGGTGATGATGAGTCCGCCGATACCGCTGACGAGAAACATCCAGCCCAGGAAGATCGTGACAGCAAGACTCGCCAGCGGCGGCACGATGATGGCGGCGAGCCCGAGGATCGCCAGCAGAATGCCTTCGAACAGGAAGGCCTTCCAGTGCTCGCGGACCGCGGCGCTCATTTTCGATTGAAGGCTCTCGATATCCTGGGGAGGGACTGTCATCGACGGATCTCCATGAGGCCGGAATTGCACATTCTCAGTCTAGCGTGTGACGGCGTCGAAGTGGCAACACAAATATCTGTCCCGCAAACACGTCTGTACCGGAATCAACCGGGATCGGAGACCGGGCCCGCGGCGGCCATTTGCAGCCGGTTGCGGCCGAGGACGTAAACGGCCGATGTCATGACCAGGAGCCCGATCCCGATGACGATCGCGAGAATTCCGACCGGGATCAGGTAGTTTGCGAGGTGCTTGTCGGTGTTGGTCATCCAGCGATGGATCGACGACAGGATGAAGGCCGTGCCGAGAAAGCCCGCGCCGCCGCCGGCAAGCAGCAGCGCCCACATGCTGCGCAAGTTGCGGATGCGCTCGCGCGACGTCTCGCTGCGGGGGGCATGATGTGCGCCGACGCGGCGGACGAGATAGGCGGCAAACAGGATGGTGCCGAACCCGACCAGCATGGCGGTTGCCTCGAGCATAAATGCGCCAAATCCACTCAGGTCTGGATTCTGCTGGAGCGCGAGCAGCGGAGTATCGAAACCTGCATGCACCGCGATGGGCACGAGGAAAATCAGCATGCGGTTGCGGATGCGGGCCCAGTCACGGGAATGACGATGGGCACCGAGTGCCGTGCCGGAACGCGCGATTGCGATATAGGCGCCGGCAATGACACCGAGTGCGCCATGGAAGGGAACGGTCAGGACGCTGCGCAGCACCGCGAGCGAACGCCAGATATCCGCATGCTGCATTAGATAGGCGAGGTTTTCATAGGCCGCGAAGCCAAGGCCTGCGGCCGCGCCATAGACGACCGTATCCATGGGATCGGCGGGCTTGCGGCGCATTGCGGCGACCGCGGCGATGGCGGCGATGGCGGCGATCTTCACGAGTTCCTCGGGCGCAGCGATCCCGAAAACTGACCGCAGGACCAGCGCGAGCCACGGCGGCTCGTTCACGGTCGTCATCAATGCGAACGGTACCCGGGCCAGCCCCAGCAATGAGACGCTGGCGGCGCCGAGCACAAAAGCCGTCCACACCATGGCCGGCGGCCCCGGCCGCTCGTCAGCCGCGATCACAAGCCACAGCAGCAGCAGCGCAGGGGCGATGGCTGCGGCGCCGATGACGGTGGGGAGGGTTTCGAGCAGGTTCATGTCGGCCGGAAATAGATGAGTTTCAAATACTTGTACGCAAGTGCGCAACAAAAGGAATCGCCGCGAACGCCGCCGGGAAGTATGC
>JBQCIZ010000029.1:0-2482 GCA_051953235.1 Nitrobacter sp.
TCGTCATTCCAGACGTCGCGTGAGCGGCGATCCGGAATCCAGAACGGCGGAAACGGTCGCGTCCGGATTCCGGGTTCGCGCTGCGCGCGCCCCGGAATGACGACGGAGAGTTCTTTAGCAATAGCTCATTCCGGCAGCGGAATGAACTCGTGTTCCTGCGGGACGTGCGCAAAGCGGCCGGTTTTCCAGTCCTGTTTGGCCTGCTCGATGCGTTCCTTGCTGGAGGAGACGAAATTCCACCAGATGTGTCGCGGCCCTTCCAGCGCGTCGCCGCCGAGAAACATCATCCGCGCAGGCTTTGTCGCCTTCACCGTGATCCGGTCGCCGGGGCGGAAGATCAGAAGCTGCGGGGCCTCGTGGCGGTCGCCGGCGCTCTCGATCTCGCCGTCCACGACATAGATCGCGCGCTCCTCGTGGTCGGCATCCAGCGGCACGCTCATACCGGCGTCGAGCGAGACCTCCGCGTAGAACCACGGCGACACCATATCGACCGGCGACGGCGCGCCGAACGAACTGCCCGCGATGATACGGGCGCGGAATCCCTTGTCCTGCACCGTCGGCAGGCTGTCGGCGCCGTAATGCTGGAAGGTCGGCGCGATCTCCTCCTTGCCCTTGGGCAGCGCGATCCAGCTCTGCAGGCCGAGCATCTTCTGGCCGCTCGCGCGCTGCGCATCCGGCGTGCGCTCGGAGTGTGCGATGCCGCTGCCCGCGGTCATCAGGTTCATGGCGCCAGGCTGGATTTCCTGGATATTGCCCTCGCTATCGCGGTGCATGATGCTGCCGTCGAACAGATAGGTGACCGTGGCGAGTCCGATATGCGGATGCGGCCGCACGTCCATGCCCTTGCCGGAGACGAACTGCACCGGCCCGAAGTGATCGAAGAAGATAAAGGGACCGACCATCTGCCGCTTGCCGTGCGGCAGCGCGCGGCGCACGGCAAAGCCGTCGCCGAGGTCGCGGGTGCGCGGCACGATCACAAGCTCGAGCGCATCGCAGGTTTTGGGATCGCCGAGAATCGGATCGTTGGAGGGTTGCCAGCTCATGATGCCTCCGTGGCGCGTTGGAGATTGAAACCCATTATCGTGCGCGAACATGACGCTGACAACAGCCTTCGCGTGCGAGCCGGTTCCTGCTTTGCGAAAGCGTCGTATAGTCTCGCTGCATCCTCGATCCCGGGAGAGACCAATCATGATCGCAACGGCCAGGGCAGGGGCATCGCTCGCGCATATTCAGGGTCCGGTCGTGGAGACGCCGCATCTGATTCTGCGTCAGTGGATCGCCGCCGATATCAAACCCTACAGCGAGATGCTGGCCGATCCCGGCGTTGCTCGTTTTATCACCGTCGATGGCAAGCCTGTAACCGACGAGATGATGGGCTGGCGTCATGCGGTCGTCATGGCGGGACACTGGGCGCTGCATGGCGTCGGCATGTTCGCGGTCGAGGAAAGGGCGACCGGCCGGTTCGTAGGCCGCGTCGGGCCGTGGTCGCCGCCGAACTGGCCGGGCTTTGAGGTCGGCTGGGGCATTGCGCCGGGCGCACAAGGCAAAGGCTATGCGTCCGAAGCTGCGCGGGCCGCCATCGGCTGGTCGTTCGACCATTTTGCCATCGACGAGATCGTGCACTGCATCGATCGTGAGAACGTCGCATCACAGGGCGTGGCGCGGCGGATCGGTGCGGAGAAACGTCGCGAGATCGAGCTGTTCGGGCATACGGGGGACCTTTGGGTGACGACACGGAGCCATTGGATCGCTGCATCGACTGCAGCATAAAGTCGGAGCGATTTTGGCCGGCCGTTTTGCTACAAGGCCGCAGCAACGGGAGGGTGGAATATGCCAAAGGGTTATTGGGTGGTGCGCGTCTCCGTGCACGATCGGGAGCGCTATCCGGAATATCTCGCCGCGGCGAAGCCCGCGTTCGAAAAGTACGGCGCCAACTTCATCGTGCGTGGCGGTTCGTTCGACTCGATGGAAGGCACCTCACGCGACCGCAACGTCGTGGTCGAATTCAAGGATCTTGCTACCGCGAAAGCGTGCTACCAAAGTCCGGAATATCAGGCCGCAAAAGTGATCCGCCAGAAATATTCGGAGGCGGATTTCATTATCATCGAAGGCTGATCGCGGCGTTGTCACCGGAACGGACCGGAGTGCGCCGACGTTGGTTCTATGGCCCCACATGATCGATTGCATTGATGGAATCGGACCAACTCACCTATCCGCCGCTCAATACGCTGAAGAGCATCGCCGATCAGATCTGGATAGTCGACGGTCCGGCAATCCGGTTCGGCCCACCCTTGCTGCGGATGCCGTTCTCGACCCGCATGACGATCATTCGCATCGGCGGCGATCTGTTGGTCCACTCGCCGACGCCGCTAACGCCCGAACTCAAGCGCGAAGTCGAAGGCATCGGCCGCCCGCGCTGGATCATCGGGCCGAACCGCATCCATTACTGGTGGATTCCGGAGTGGCACGCCACGTTTCCCGA
>JBQCIZ010000030.1:0-8037 GCA_051953235.1 Nitrobacter sp.
ATTGTTACAAAACATTAATTTCCCGGCCAGCGCACTGTAAGGCGCAAATCCCCATCTTCAGAACCATGAAGTGCTGGCTCCCGGCACTGACCCCATCTGGTTCTGGAGACCCCGTATGACCGACCGGCCCACCGATCTCTCGTCGCTTCCCTCGTTCAAGCCCGCCCGCCGTTCGCTGTTCTCCGCGCGCAAGTTCGCGCTGATGGCCTCGGTCGTCGCCGGTCTTGGCGTCGCCGCCTACGGCCTCAGCCCGCAAACGGGGAATATCGATATCTTCACCAGCCCCGCCCATGCACAGGTCAATAACGAGGTGAGCAAGGTCGCACAGCCGGTCGGCTTTGCGGATATCGTTGAGCGCGTTAAGCCGTCGGTGATTTCGGTCAAGGTCCGGATCAAGGACAAGGCTGACAATAGCGATGCCGACTCGCCGTTCCGGCCGGGTTCGCCGATGGAGCGTTTCTTCCGCCGCTTCGGCGGACCGGATGGCCTGCCGCCCGGCCTGCGCCAGCACCGTGGCATCGTGACCGGGCAGGGCTCCGGCTTCTTCATCTCCGCTGACGGCTATGCCGTGACCAACAATCACGTGGTCGACGGCGCCGACAAGGTCGAAGTCACGACCGACGACGGCAAGACCTACACCGCGAAGGTGATCGGCACCGACCCGCGCACCGACGTGGCGCTGATCAAGGTCCAGGGCGGCTCCAGCTTCCCGTTTGCAAAATTGTCTGATGACAAGGCGCGGATCGGCGACTGGGTGCTCGCGGTCGGCAATCCGTTCGGTCTTGGCGGCACGGTGACCGCCGGCATCGTCTCGGCGAGCGGCCGCGATATCGGCAACGGCCCCTATGACGATTTCATTCAGATCGACGCGCCCGTCAACAAGGGCAACTCCGGCGGGCCGGCCTTCAACATGAAGGGCGATGTAATCGGCGTGAACACCGCGATTTACTCGCCGTCCGGCGGCAGCGTCGGCATTGCGTTCTCGATTCCCGCCAACACGGTGAAGAGCGTGGTTTCCCAGCTCAAGGACAAGGGTTCGGTAAGCCGCGGATGGATCGGTGTGCAGATCCAGCCGGTGACCTCCGATATCGCCGACAGCCTTGGCCTGAAGAAGGCGGAAGGCGCGCTGGTTGCCGAGCCGCAGGAAAATGGCCCGGCTGCGAAGGCAGGCATCGAATCCGGCGACGTCATCACCGCGGTCAACGGCGAAACCGTCAAGGATGCGCGCGAATTGGCGCGGACCATCGGCGGCTTCGCGCCGGGAACGTCGGTCAAACTGAACGTCCTGCACAAGGGATCTGACAAGGTCGTCAACCTGACGCTCGGAACTTTGCCGAACAATCTGGAGGCCAAGGCCGACACGCACGACAACGATCGTGAATCGTCGCGCGGCAGCGAGGTGCCGAAACTCGGCATGACCGTTGCTCCGGCCGCATCGGTCGCTGGCGCCGGCAAGGAAGGCGTCGTTGTCACCGACATCGATCCGAAGAGTGCGGCTGCCGATCGCGGTTTCAAGGAGGGCGATGTGATTCTCGAGGTCGCGGGAAAGAGCGTATCCAGTTCGACTGACGTGCGCGAGGCGATCAAGGCCGCGCATGCGGACAACAAGAACAGCGTTTTGATGCGGGTTCGCACCAACGGCCAGGCACGCTTCGTCGCGGTGCCGATCGCGAAGGGCTGAGGTTCGGCCGCATTGCAACGAGATGGGAAGCGTCGCCGGCATCAGTCGCCCCCGCTGACGGCACTTTCCGGGGGGCGGGCCAAAAGCCCGTCCCCTTGAGTTACCTTCCGGTGGAATCAGCCCCCCTCCGTCGGAAGGACTAGGGGCGGCGGAGTTACCCCAAGCTCCGTCGCCCCGCTTTTTTCACGATATCGGGGAGCATCTCGCAGCCTTGCGCGCGGGCGACGGGCGCGCCATGGTGACGGAAAGACGAACACACCTTGTCCGATTCCAGCAATCAGATGCGCCTGCTGATCATTGAAGACGATCGCGAGTCCGCGGACTATCTCGTGAAGGCATTTCGCGAGGTCGGTCATGTCGCCGAGCTTGCAAGCGATGGCGAAGAGGGACTGTCGCTGGCCGACGGTGGCGATTACGACGTTCTCGTGATTGACCGGATGCTTCCAAAGCGCGACGGACTCTCCGTGATTGGCTCTCTGCGCGACAAGGGCAACCGGACGCCGGCGCTCATCCTTTCCGCGCTTGGCCAGGTCGACGACCGCATCAAGGGTCTGCGGGCCGGTGGCGACGACTATCTGCCAAAACCATATTCGTTCGCTGAATTGCTGGCGCGGGTCGAGGTGCTGTCACGCCGCCATGGCGGGCCGGCCGAAGACACGGTCTATCGCGTCGGCGATCTCGAACTCGACCGGCTGTCGCATCGGGTGATGCGCGGCGAAGAGGAACTGACGCTGCAGCCGCGCGAGTTTCGCTTGCTGGAATACCTCATGAAGCACGCGGGGCAGGTTGTGACCCGCACGATGCTGCTGGAGAACGTCTGGGATTATCACTTCGATCCGCAGACCAACGTCATCGACGTGCATATTTCGCGGCTGCGCTCCAAGATCGACAAGGGATTCGAGCGGCCCTTGCTGCACACGATCCGGGGCGCCGGGTACATGATCCGTGACGGCGTTCGGTAAGCTGTTTCGCACCACGGCGTTCCGGCTGACGCTGGTCTATCTTCTGCTGTTTGCGCTGTTCGCGGCGTCGCTGCTGGGATATTTCGCCTGGAATACCCGCCGTCTGATCACCGATCAGATCACCGCCACGGTTGGCGAGGAAATCGGCCTGTTGTCCGACGTCTTCAACCGACGCGGCTTGCGCGGCCTTGTCTTTGCCATTGAAAATCGTGCGCTACGGCCGGGCTCGAATCTTTATCTGGTGACGACACCGGCCGGCCTCGCGGTCGCGGGCAATGTCGGATCGCTTCAGCCCGGCGTGATGGCGACCACCGGCTGGACCGAAACCGCGTACCGCAGGCTCGACGAGCAGGACAAGACTGATCATCGCGCGCTGGTCAACGTGACCGAATTGTCCAATGGATTCCGGCTTTTGATCGGCCGCGATCTGGAGGAGCGCCATCGCATTTTCAGTATCGTCGCGTCCGCGGCGCAGTGGTCGGTGCTGATCGTCGTTGTGCTCGGCCTCGGCGGCGGCATCTTCGTGGCGCGCCGGGTGCTGCATCGGATCGATGCGATGACCGGGACCACACAGCGTATCATGGCCGGTGACCTCAGCGGGCGGCTTCTGGTCGGACGCAGCGGTGACGAACTCGACCGGCTGGCAGAAAATCTGAATGCGATGCTGGAGCGTATCGAGGCCCTGATGATGGGCTTGAAGGAAGTCTCCGACAACATCGCACATGATCTGAAGACGCCGCTCACGCGACTGCGCAATCGCGCCGAGGAAGCGCTCGCCAAGTCCAGCAACGAAAGCGAATATCGCGCCGCGCTCGAGCGAACGATCGAGGAGTCCGACGGCCTGATTCGCACCTTCAACGCGCTGTTGATGATTGCGCGCGCGGAATCCGGGCAGGCGCGCGACAACATGACGGACTTCGATGCCGCTGAGGTCGCACAAGGTATCCATGAACTCTACGAACCGCTCGCCGAGGACAATGGATTGACGCTCAGCGTTCAGGCGCAGCCCGCGCCCTTGCATGGCAACCGCGAACTGATCAGCCAAGCGCTCGCCAATCTCGTCGAGAACGCCATCAAATACGGACAGCCAAAGCCGGCCCCGCAGCCGCTCGGCGCGGATGCGGCCGCCACCGCAGAAACCGACAAGACGATCCTGATCGAGGCTCGCCGGGAAGGCGACCGCGCCATCCTCGCTGTTGTCGATCATGGCAATGGTATTCCCGAAGCCGACCGCAAACACGCCATCGAGCGGTTTGTGCGGCTCGAAGCCAGCAGAACCCTGCCGGGGTCGGGTCTTGGGCTGAGCCTCGCGTCGGCGGTCGCCACGCTGCATGGCGGCGATCTCGCACTCAGCGACGCGCATCCAGGGTTGCGAGCAACGCTTTCGATCCCCGCGCGGACCGGCGAGGCACTTGCAGCGCCAACGCCGGACGTGCAACAGAATGGGGCATGATTTCATCCGCGAAGGGCGACGCGGACCGAGCCTCTCTGGCGGCGCGTCTTATCGACGGGCCAAAGGTTTTCGCGCCCGCTGACTCCGAACGCCGTCTTGGGGATTGGCTGTCCGATCTGACGCCCGAGCAATCGGGCGCGATCAGCTCTTTGGCCGGTGCATTTCCGCTGGTCCAGGCCATCCTGCTCGGTGTAGCCGAGTCGTCGCCCTATCTTTTCGATCTGATGCGCGCAGATCCGGACCGGATGCTGCGCCTGTTCCATGCTGAGCCCGAAAGCCAGCTCGTCCGCCTGATCGAAGGTATGTCGGACGTTGCCGCAGCTGGCGACGAAGCCGAAGCCATGCAGCGGCTTCGCGCCATCAAGGCGGAAGCTGCGCTTCTGATCGCGCTGTGCGACATCGGCGGCGTATGGCCGGTCATGCAGGTGACGGCGGGGCTGACCGATCTCGCTGTGACCTCCGTGCAGAGTGCGCTGCGATTCCTGCTGCGGCAGGAGGTGGGGCGTGGCCGGTTGCAACCGCCGGATATCGATCACCCCGAAGACGGGAGCGGCCTCGTTGTGCTCGCGATGGGCAAGATGGGGGCCGGCGAGCTGAATTATTCCAGCGACATCGACCTGATCGTATTCTTCGATCTTGCGGCACCGACGCTCGCGCCTGGCATCGAGCCGCAACCTTTCTTCGTGCGCGTTACGCAGGGCCTCGCGCGCATGCTGCAGCAACGGACCGGCGATGGCTATGTCTTCCGGGTCGATCTGCGCTTGCGGCCGGACCCGGCATCGACGCAGGTCGCCGTCTCGACGGCCGCCGCGCTCGACTACTACGAGCGGGAAGGGCGCACCTGGGAGCGTGCAGCCATGATCAAGGCGCGGCCGTGCGCCGGCGATCAGAAGGCAGGCGAAGCCATGATCGCGGAGATCGCGCCGTTCGTCTGGCGCAAGCATCTCGATTTCGCAGCCCTTGCCGATGTCCATGACATGAAACGGCAGATGCAGACCTATCGCGGGCAAAGCGAAATCTCGGTCGAAGGTCATAACGTCAAGGTCGGACGCGGCGGCATCCGCGAAATCGAGTTCTTCGCCCAGACCCAGCAGTTGATTGCCGGCGGGCGGCATCCCGAATTGCGGGTGCGTCCGACTCTGGAAGCGCTCAACGTTCTGGCCGCGAGCAACTGGATCACGGAGCAGGCGCGCGATGAATTGACGGCGGCGTATCTGTTCCTGCGAAAGGTCGAGCATCGCGTCCAGATGATGGCCGACGAGCAGACCCATGCGCTGCCTGCCGACGTCGAGGCGATGGAACGCTTCGCGCGCTTTCTCGGATTTGACGATCGCGCGAGTTTCGCCGCTGAATTGCTCAAGCATCTCAATTGCGTGCAGGGTCACTACAGCCGGCTGTTCGAGGGCGACCCGGCAGGAACAGCCAAATTGCCGGCTATCGATTACGGCGCCGGCCCGGACGATCTCAGGCTGCTCGACCATCTGGTGAAGCTCGGCTTCAAGCAGCCAAAGCTCGTCGCTTCCACCATCCAGCAATGGATGACCGGCGACTACCGGGCGCTGAAGGTGGAAGCGACTCGCACTGCCTTTGAGGCGTTCGTGCCGGCGTTGATCGATGGTCTGGCACATGCCGAGGAGCCGGACAACGCGGTGATGGCGTTCGATCGCTTCCTGCAGGCACTGCAGCTCGGCGGCCGGCTGATCACGTTGCTCAGCCAGAACCGGGATCTCGTGGCGCTCGTCGCGCTTGTACTCGGTGCGGCGCCGCGGCCCGGCGACATGCTGGCGCGCCGCCCGCAGATCATGGACGGCCTGATCGACCCGCGCTTCTTCGGCGCCATGCCGGATCGGCAGGAACTGTCCGCGCGGTTGGCTGCGACGCTGGAGGATGCGGATTCCTACGAGGAGTTTCTCGACCGGCTGCGGCTGTTTGGTCAGGAAAGCCTGTTTCTCATTGGCACCCGTATCCTGTCGGGCACCGTCTCGGCGCGGCAGGCCGGGCTTGTGTTCGCCGATGTTGCCGAAGGCATCGTCGATACCGTGCACGGTCTGGTGAAAGAGCAGTTCGCGGCCCAGTACGGTCATATCGCGCAGCAGGAAACCGCGATCCTTGCGATGGGCAAGCTCGGTAGCCGCGAGATGACCGCGTCATCCGATCTCGACCTCATCCTGCTCTATGATTTTGACTCGGAGCATCCGGATTCGGATGGGCCACGCCCGTTGCATGGCGCACAGTATTTTGCCCGTTTCACCCAACGCCTGATCAGTGCGTTCACGACACGCACCAACTACGGCGTTCTCTACGAAGTCGATATGCGTCTGCGTCCCTCGGGCCGCGCCGGTCCCGTTGCATCGCATATCGCTTCCTTCGCCGACTATCAGGATCACGAGGCATGGACCTGGGAGCATATGGCTTTGACCCGGGCGCGCGTGATTTCGTCGTCGCCGGAATTCCGTGCACGGATCGAGCGCGTCATCCGGGAGGTTCTGACCCGTCCGCGCGACGCGCGGCTGATCGCCAACGATGTCGCTGAGATGCGCCGTGCGATCGCGCAGGAAAAAGGCGAGGACGATATCTGGGATCTGAAGTACGCCGCCGGTGGGATGGTCGATATCGACTTCATCGCGCAGTATTTGCAACTCGTTCACGCGGCGGAGAAGCCGGATATTCTCAGCGTCGATACTCAGCAGGCGCTGGACAACGCGCACCGGCTTGGCGTGTTGTCATTGACCGACGTGGAGACCCTGCGGCCGGCTGCGCGGCTCTATCATGATCTTACGCAAATCCTGCGGCTGTGTGTGAGCGACAGGTTCAAGCCGGATACAGTTGGCGAGGATTTGCTGCGGGTGATGGCGCGGGCAGGTGATGCGCCCGACTTCTCGGCTTTGGAATCCCGCGTCCGCGATATCCAGGCGGATGTCCGCGGCGTTTTTCTCAGGGTGATGGAAGGTGGCGCTTAGGCAGCCACACTTGTCGCCGCGGTCTCCTGGTGGCCACGACGGGGCAGGGTGACACGGACCACGGTTCCCGTTCCGAGTTTTGAGCGAAGCCGCATCGAACCGCCGTGCAGGCTGGTCAGTGACTTGGCGATGGCAAGGCCGAGTCCGGACCCGGCATAGGTCTTGGTCAACTGGCTTTCGACCTGCTCGAACGGCTTGCCCAGCTTTCGCAGCGAGTGTGGCGCGATGCCGATGCCGGTATCGGCGATCATCAACACGATCGAATCCGCGAGCACGTGGCTTCGCACCATCACCCGTCCGCCATCGGGCGTGAATTTCACTGCGTTCGACAGCAGGTTGACGATCACCTGCTTGACCGCGCGGCGGTCCGCGACAATGGAGATGTCGTCGTCGATCCGGGCATCAAGCAACAGGTTCTTGTCGTCCGCGCGGCCCGAAACGACGCGCACCGATTCCGCTAGCGTCTTGGCGAGATCGAGCGGCTCCATATCGAGCTTCATGCGGCCGGCCTCGATCTTGGACATGTCGAGGATGTCGTTGATGACCTCGAGCAGATACTGGCCGCTGGTCAGGATGTCGTGGCAGTACTCGTCGTACTTTTCCGAACCGAGCGTTCCGAACATGCCGCTGCCCATGATCTCGGAGAAGCCGATGATGGCATTGAGCGGCGTGCGCAACTCGTGACTCATGTTGGCGAGGAATTTTGACTTGGCCTGATTGGCCTCCTCGGCGCGATCTTTTTCTTCGGCGTATTTCTGCGCGAGGTCGGCGAGCTCGATCGCCTGTTTCTCAAGTGTCGCCTGCGTCCGCTTCAGGTCGATGACGGTGGCGCGCAGCCGGAGATCGTTCTCGACCAGCTTTTGTTCGTGCTCCTTGATGCGGGTGATGTCGGTTCCGACCGACACGTAGCCGCCGTCCTTGGTGCGGCGTTCGCTGATGTGGAGCCAGTTGCCGTCGTCGAGTTGCGCCTCGAAGGTGCGC